>NZ_BADW01000043.1:0-99980 GCF_000241165.1 Pseudoalteromonas sp. BSi20439 | reverse complement strand
TTTTATTGTTAATAAGCTAAAATTTATTATTGGTTACTTACATACATCAGCAACAGCGTTAGCAAAGTAATCGATGTTTGCTTGACTAATACCCGCTACATTTACACGGCTAGAGCCCACAATATAAATACCATAGTCTTTTTGTAGACGCTCGATTTGCTCTTTATTAATACCTAAGAAAGAGAACATACCGTGTTGGCGGTCTATAAATGAGAAGTCTTGAGCAATATCTTTGGCTGCAAGGCTGTCTTTAATTAAACTACGTAAACCATTAATACGGTTACGCATTTCATCAAGTTCACTGTGCCATAACTGCGTTAATTCTGTGCTGCTTAAAATGGTGTTTACAATGTCTGCACCGTGCGCTGGCGGCATAGAATAAATGCTACGTACCACACTTAATAACACCGAGTTTGAAATATCAGCGGTTGCACTGTCTTTTGCAATAATTGAACACGCACCAATACGCTCACGGTATAAGCCAAAGTTTTTAGAACATGATGAACAAATGATCAACTCTTCAACCGCATTAGCTAAAATACGTAAACCATTGGCATCTTCTTCTAAAGAAGAACCAAAACCTTGGTATGCAATATCAATTAATGGCGTAAAGCCCACATCTTTTGCAAGCTCAGCAATGGTATTCCATTGTGTTTCGTTTAAATCCATACCACTTGGGTTGTGACAACATGCATGTAATAACACAACATCGCCCTTAGGCACCTGTGTTAGTGTTTCAACCATTTCATCAAACAATAAATCTTTGTTTTCGTAGTCGTAGTATGGGTATTCTTTAACAGTTAAGCCTGCGGCTTCAAATAAGCTAATGTGGTTAGCCCACGTTGGGTTAGTAACCCATACAGTAGCGCCTGGGTTACAACGTACAATAAATTCTGCTGCAACACGAAGTGCGCCTGTACCACCAGGTGCTTGTGCTGTGCGTACGCGATTAGCTAATAATGCTGGGTGCTCACCAAGAAGAAGATTTTCCATTTGTTGACAGTAATCTAAATTACCAGCAAGACCAATGTAAGATTTGCTCATTTCATTTTCTAAACGAAACGCTTCTGCTTTTTTTACTGACTTTAATACCGGGGTATTCCCCTGCTCGTCTTTATATACACCAACCCCTAAGTCAATCTTATTTGGGTTAGTATCTTGCTTATAGGCCGCCATAAGGCCAAGAATAGGGTCTGTAGGTAATGGTTTTAATACTGAGAACATTGACTATCTCTTCGTTATTTAGGGGTTAGCTGTTGCGCTAAGCTTAACATAAAAACTCACTCGATTGACCAGTGTTATTTACACTAAAAAGTGAGGAATTTTAATACAGCATGCAATTAATAACGCGAGTGTCGCATTATCAAAAAAATCCGTGCTAAAGGCTTCGCCATCGACAATGCCAATGCACTGCTTTTGCGCATTAAATAGTGGTAAACAGGCCTCTGCTTTTACTTTCGGATCGCAGGTGTAATACTCACCACCCGCGGCTAAATATTGCTCAACATTATTAATGACACGTCCTTTACCACTGAGTGCCACTTGCACATTATTACTGCCGGTTGCAAATTCAGCAGTGAGCGGAAATAAAGGGCGACTCGGTGCACCAAAATAAGCGAGCTTTAATAACTGCTCGCCTTCAGGGGTGGCCGTATTTTGATAGATGCCATACCAATCTAACTGGGTGTTTCCGATTACATAGTCAACAATCAACTGAAGTTGTGCTAACTTTGCCGTTGTTTGCGTATTTTGGCTAACGTAATCGTTTAAATTAAACGGCTCATCTTGCAAGTAGCCGAATAAACTACATGCGCCACCTTCACCGAGTTCTGGAATTTGATACTGCCAACGCACGGCCGGTGCAGCATTGCTATTTAAGTACTGCTCAAGCTTTTCTAGCTCAGCATTAATTAACTGTTGCTCTACATTAAGCTGAGCTTGCTCTAAATAAGAATTTATCATTTGGCCATCCATACATCTATAATGCCGAAATGGTAGCATGGATTTTTTTATAGCGCTAGCCAATTTAAAGCGCTTTTTAAAATCCTTAAGCACTTTTATTCATAAGCATTATTGCGGTACTTAAACAGAAGATGTTTATCTTTGCGGGATTAAAAGGTGTTCAGCTTAGGCGCAAAAATTACGCCTTTGCGTCACAAATTTGTTATTATTTAGCCCAATATTAGATTCAATCTTAGATAGGTTAATTATGAGTGATAATCACTTAGTGTATTCAACAGCAACAGGGCGAATTGACCAGCCAAAGCCAGAAAAAGAACTGGATGTAAAACTATTTAAAGACGGGTCTATTCGCATAGAGCGTCAAACCAAAGGTCGAAAAGGTAAAGGCGTAATGCTAGTTGTAGGATTAGATCCCCAACAGCACGATTTAAAAAAGTTAGCAAAAACAATAAAAAGTAAGATGGGCCAAGGTGGCGCAGTAAAAGAAGGAGTTATTGAAGTACAAGGTGATGATCGCGATAAGTTAAAGGCGATTTTAGAAGGATTAAAGTTTAAGGTAAAAATTGCGGGTGGTTAACCCGCAATTTTTGTTCTATTCAGGGACTTTTAACGCAGCTAATTGATCAAACAACACAGGGATATCGGCTTCGGCTACGGGCTTACTAAAGTAATAGCCTTGCACAATAAAACAATTATTGTTTTGTAAAAATTCAACTTGCTCTATTGTTTCAACCCCTTCAGCAACCACATCAAGCTTGAGCTTTTGTGCCATCGCAATAATCGCAGCGGTGATCTCCATATCATTATCATCTTCAGGGATATCTTTAACAAACGAGCGGTCAATTTTAAGAATATCAACAGGAAAACGTTTAAGGTAACTCAACGAAGAATAGCCTGTACCAAAATCGTCAATTGAAATTGAAATACCCAGCTTTTTCAATTGATGTAACTGATCAATAGCCGCCTCAACATTACCCATTAGCATGCTCTCAGTCAGTTCAACGTGCAGGCTTTTAGCATTAATTTGCGTCTCTATGATTATTTTTTTCAGCATAGGTACTAAGCTTGCGTCTTTAAACTGCCTTGCTGACAGGTTTATCGACATGTTGCTCGCTCTACCTTGTTGCTCTAGTCGTTTAGTGAACTCACAGGCTTGTTGTAATACCCACTTACCAAGTTCCACAATTAAACCCGTTGCCTCAGCAATAGGAATAAATTTGGTAGGTGGAATGAATCCCTGCGTAGGATGGAACCAGCGAAGCAATGCTTCATATCCCACTACACTATTATCGCGACAATCAACTTGTGGCTGATAATGTAGTGTGAGTTGTTTTTCTTTAATTGCATGGCGCAACTCATTTTCAAGGAATAATCGCTCATTGGCGGCTGCATTTAGATCTTGGCTATAAAAGTGGAACGTATTGCGCCCTTTCGCTTTTGCTTCATACATGGCTAAATCGGCATGTTTTAATAACTGATCTTCTTCTAAGCTATCAAATGGCGCCAAAGTAATACCAATACTGGCACTAACAATGACTTCGTTACTACCTAATTTTATTGGCTGATTTAACGTTTTTTGAATGGTGTCAGCGACTTCCGATGCTTCTTTTTGATGCTCAATACCACTGAGTAATACCGCAAACTCATCACCGCCTAAACGGGCTATAGTATCTTCTGCTCGTAAGCGCTGCTTTAAGCGTGTTGCCACTTCAACCAATAGTTGATCGCCTGCATCATGACCTAAAGTATCGTTAATACGCTTAAATTCATCCAGATCAAAATAAAATAAAGCAAACGAGTAACGCCCTCTTTCAGCAAGCGCCATCGACTTTCTAAGCTGCATTCTAAAGAATGTACGATTAGCAAGCCCGGTTAATGTGTCGAAGTAAGCGAGCTGTTCCATTTTGCGTTGGCTTTCTTTTACAAATGAAATATCTTGCGCTGAAGCAACGTAACTGGTGATTTTTCCACCATCTTCACGAATAGGTGACACACTCAGCGATACCCATATGGGTGGCTTGTTTTGCGCTTCAATAAGGGTATCTCCTCGCCAGTAATTACGGTTGCGCAAATCAATGTCAATATCCTCTACCAGCATGGTCATTTCATTAGCAATAATAGTCAGAAGTGGCTGGCGCAGGAAATCACTTTCTGCAAAGTCGGTCATTTCCAGCATTTTTGGATTAACATATTCAATCACAAAGTTTTCATCAGTGATCACCACCCCCGTGCCCGAGAAGGCAACCGCTTTAGACAAGCGATTTGCAGCCTTTTCTGCAATTTCTTTTTCTATTATGCGCTGGTTTAAGCCATCGATGAGTTTGCGGATTTCAATGGTCATATCTTTGAATGAACCATTAAGCGTGCCAATTTCATCTTTATTTTCTTTTGGAAAATCAATTTCTAACTGACCTTTACCAAAGTTAGTAACCGCATAAACCAGTGAATGTAGGCGTCTTAAAACTAGTTGATAAAGTGCTTGGTGTAATAACAAAGCAACTAAAATGGCATAAAGAATAAACAAGCCAAAAAACTTCAGTTTTAAGTCTTTCAGTGCCGATAGTGTAGAAGAGCGCTTTTTATATACGCCCACGTACCAATTTACACCTTCAACTTTATGGATATTTATAATGTAGTCTTCATCATTTAATGAAAACGAGTCGGCATATTCCGGCAATTGTATTTGCCCTGCGTTATCAATAACTCGCTTTAGCTCAGGAGAAATAAAATCGCCAGGTAGCAGCTTTTTACCCGCCTCTCCGTATTGGGTATAACTATCGGCTCCTAAATTAGGGTGCGCTAATAGCTGCCCTTGCTTATCAAACACCACTAAGTGTTTTTCTTTTCCGCCAACGGGCAATTGCGATATGAGAGAGTCGAGAGAAATATCACTACCCGTGACTCCTAAAAACTCATCATTTTTATAAATAGGTACAATTAAACTAACGACCCACTTATTCCAAACGCCATCGTAATACACTCGTGACCACAGCGGCTCGCGTTGTGGGTTTGTTAACGATTTTGCGTAATTAAAACTTTTGCTTTGATTAAAGGTGTAATCTCCGGGAACATTAAGTGCCCAATTTGGTGGCGCAACACGGATAAAATTATCTTTGGTGATCAGGTAAAAATTATAAAAATCTTGAATTAACGTGGGAGAAATCACTTTCCAAAGCGATTCAGAATCTGCAATTAACTGTTTATAAAAAGGAGAATAAGCATTTTCGGGAATGAACGCAGCAGATAAGCCATCGGCAGATGCGCTGCGCACTGAACCATCATTAGTGACTTGCATAGTCGGGGCATTGTTATTCTTAAATGATAATTGCCCCTCAAATAACTGCTCGCTAACAACAATATTAGCTTGCTCAGCTATTTTAACTTTGGTCGCTATCAAATTATTAAACTGGTTTATTAATAATTCATTTGATTGCTTTAATACCTCATGCTCTTCAAATACAAGCTGTTTCTCTTCTGATTTGAGCATTAATGCAGCCGCACAAATACCTGCAACTAAACAAATGCCAGAGATCAACAGTGATAACTTGACACTGAGTGAGTTTATTCCAAATCGAGATGGAGGGCGTCGATACACAAAAGGCCAACCTTATTTATAATTATTATTTTTGTGAGTAGTAGAAATATACCAGATCTCAAATCAGAATTATAAATTATTTGTAAAGTTTTTAAAAAACAATATGTTTTGTATATATATCAGGTAAAAAACCTATTTAATATAAGTGCTTGTTGACATTAGAGGTTACTCTTCATACATTAATGGCATGAATATAAAATACTCACTTACTTTCTTATCTTTTTTTAGCTTCTTTATATAGAAGAGGCTTCCCTGTTTGTGAGATAAAATCAATCGAATAGTAAAGCCTCCCAACTGGGAGGCTTTTTTGTTTACGCTGTTAAATACAGTGACATTTTTGGAATGAGGAAAACCAAATGAGCAATGATGTTTTAGACACGCTTAGGCACGATATAAATGAAATCGATTCTGACCTACTTGTGTTATTAGCGAAGCGACGCCGTATTAGCCATGGTGTTGTTGAATATAAGATAGCGAATAATAAACCAATTCGTGATGAAGCACGTGAATTAGCATTACTCGAAAAATTAATCGGTTATGGTAAATCTCTTGGTTTAGATGCCTACTATGTAAATAATGTTTTTCAAACCATATTAGAAGACTCAGTATTACATCAACAAGCTATGCTGCAAAAAAGCCTCAACCCTGATGCGCTAAGTGAAACCCATCGGGTAACCTATTTAGGCGGACAAGGATCTTACAGTCAACTTGCGTGTCATAAGTATTTTAGTCGCCGACCTGGCAAATTAATTGAAATTGGCTGTAGTTCTTTTGATGAGATCACCGGTAAAGTAGAAAATGGCCAAGCCGACTTTGGCTTGTTACCGATTGAAAATACCAGCTCAGGCAGTATTAATGAAGTATTTGATTTACTCCAGCACGCGCAAGTCTCTATTGTCGGCGAAGTCACTCACAGCGTAGAGCATTGCTTATTAGCAACCCCAGGCACCGAGCTAAGCCAATTAACCAAGGTATTTGCACACCCACAACCCTTTGCCCAATGTAGCCGCTTTTTACAAGGGCTTGGTGAACTTCAGCATGAAACCTGTGACTCGACCTCAAGCGCACTCAAGTCTGCTATGGAAACGCCAAATAGTGCCGCTATTGGCTCAGCGCAAGCAGGGAAAAATGTAGGCCTTGAAGTGATTAAGGCCAATCTTGCCAACCAAAAAGAAAATCACAGCCGCTTCATTGTCGTTGCCCGCAAACCACTGCAAGTATCGACACAAATTCCGACTAAAACCAGCTTAATTATGTCAACCAAGCAACAAGCTGGTTCACTTGCCGATGCGTTAATGATTTTTAAACAGCATAATATTAATTTAGTGAAACTAGAATCTCGACCTACGCCTGGTAACCCATGGGAAGAAGTGTTTTATGTGGACTTGGAGGCTAACTTAATCGATAACCAAGTTAAGCATGCATTAGAAGAGCTTAAACAGCACACTCAATACGTGCGCGTTCTCGGTTGCTACCAAAGCGAGTCTTTGCAAGCTGTTAGCGTAGAAAGCTAACCAAAAAAAGGGCCTATCGGCCCTTTTTTGTTTTCAGTAATTTTAATCGAGTACTTTCGCGTCATTCGCTTTATTTAATAAACTGCGGCTTTGGGTTAAAAAAGTGCGCCGTTGAATCTGAAAAATAAGACTTTGCATCAGCAAAAGCATCAATTAATGCGGGCTTATCCCCTGCTTTTAGCTTTTTAAGCGTCTCTGAAAACAGCGACTGATACTGCGCTAATAAACTTTCTACATTATCAAATTGCGCTAACATAATATCAGTGTATAACTCTGGCGATTGCGCAAATAAACGCCCAACCATCATCAACTCTAATTGATAAATAGGTGATGAACAACTTCTTAACTCGGCGAGTGTGTGCCCCTGTTTTGCTAAAAACTGACCGTACACAAAGGTAGTTAAGTGGCGCATAACCTGGATAATTTGCATTGCTTCGTCATGCTTTTTGGCATCAAGTTCAACCAACTGACAACCCCATATTTGTAGCTGCTTTAGTAACCCTTGCGCCACTTCATGACTGCGCCCTTCGCACACCACCACGGTTTGTTTCACCCAATGAGAAATATCAGGCCCAAACATTGGGTGTAAACCAACAACTGGCCCACTATGTACTTTTTTAAGCACCGTTAATGGGGCTTGTTTAACTGATGTAATATCAACCAGCAAACAATCATCATCCAGTTTCGGTAGTGCATTAACAACGGTTTCAAGGGCATTTATTGGTACACTGATCATCACCAGTTTTGCGCCTTTTAAAATCTCTGCTGCCTGTGATTGCTGGGCTTTATCTAAAATTTTGACTTCGTAACCCGAACGCTGAAATTGTTTTGCAAATAACTGCCCCATTGCTCCCTCACCACCAACAATAACAATTGGCGATAATTGTGGATCGGCACAGGCTAATTTGGCTTGTTGATTTTGATAAGCTTCACGCATCATGCGTCTGAGAATGTCTTCAACTAAATCAGGGTTTACACCTTGATTAATAGCCTCTTGGCGTCGTGCGGCTAATAAATCAGCTTCTCTATCGGGTGCATGTAATGGCGCGCCCGTTTGTTGTTTTATTGCGCCAATTTGCTGAGTAATGCCATTGCGTTTTGCCAGTAAGGCAACCAGTTGCGCATCGCATTCATCTATACCTGTTCTTAGCTGCGCTAAATCACTTATCTCTGCCACGTTCTCATTCCATCCAAAAAAGCAAAATCGTAAATTAACAATTACAAAAAAGTAAACTAATCAATACGATAAATACTAGCAGGATACGTTAGGGGTTAAAAGGCAAATTCTTGAAAAGATCGCTATCTGTCTATCAACTACGACCAAGATGGGGTAAGGCTGTCTGTAAGCTGAACTCTGAATAGTAAATCTATCTCAAGCTGCTATTTTCAACGCTAACTGCATTGCATTTACTTGCAATAGTCTAGGTTCAGGTAAAGTAGGGAATATTAAAAGTGGCTAAAAGCCACTTTTAATATATAACCGGCACGCGGTTAAAGGGACTAGTATTCTAATGCCATAGCCGCAAGCGACATAACGCTCTCAAATGATTCTGCACCGGCGATAAATAAGCCATTGTGACAAAACATAGCGTCATCTATACCAGTTACCGCTTGAAATTCATCATCCGATAACCCTGCCCATGGTGCAGGTAATGACTTTCTGTCTTCAAAAGAGCCTAACTCTGCAGGTACCGTTTGCACTATCCACTTGCCAGAATGAGATGGGTAAACAACAAATAATGCCTCTTCAGATAAACTATGTACGGTTTTTTTCCACGGCGTATAACGCTCCAACACGATTAATCGAGGATCGTCAGCTTGTTTAATTGCTTGAGCAACAATCTTTTTAGCATTTAAACCACCACGCGCTGAGGCCACAAAACGAATCAGCAAAGTGTGTGCAAATTCAACCGCTTGATCAAAAGCAGCATCAAAATCACTTTCCTCTTCCCATGTTGGGTTAAACATAGAAATTGTTTGGCTTAAGCTAATGCCTGTAGCAACCCCTTCAACATGACCACAATCAATGGCATCAATAGTTGATACAAGCCCTGCATCCACCGCATTCGCCACATCTTGGTTATCATCACATATTGCTAAGCCATATTTTTTCCACACCAAGCCAAATGACGAAAAAGGAATACCATTTTCACGAGCGCCAGCACCGCCACGCTGATGATGATCAAACCGGTTAGTTTCTGGGTCATATTGACCACCAACATCAATAACCACATCGGCGTCATTAATAATCGCATTATCGCGTGTGCGGATCAGGGTAAAAGAAGGGAAAATAATTTTAAGTGCAGCGATACTAAAAACATCATCTGCGTGAAAATTGCCGTTGTGTGTAACTATCGTTTTATCATTCATTTTTGTACATCATTTTTGCAAGAAGTGAGAAGATATTGTGATTTGAAGTGAACCACACTTTAACGCATGCAGGTTAAGGTGTGTATTGGTTTTTGAATGTAGCGATATAAAAACCGCAATAGCATTAAAACCAAAACGGGTTGCAACCCAAAGGTTGCAACCCGTTTTTTTGCGTTGATAAACAGCGCGTATTAGTTAAGTTTTTCTCTAATACGTGCAGATTTACCAGAACGCTCACGTAGATAGTAAAGCTTAGCACGACGAACCGCACCGCGACGCTTAACTGTTACGCTATCAATAAGAGGGCTGTGCGTTTGGAATACACGCTCAACACCTTCACCGTTCGAGATTTTACGAACTGTGAATGCTGAGTGAAGACCACGATTACGCTTAGCGATTACAACACCTTCAAAGGCCTGTAGACGCTCTTTAGCACCTTCTTTTACTTTTACCTGTACAACTACTGTATCACCAGCGCCGAATGCAGGTACGTCTGTTTTAAGCTGCTCTTCTTCAAGCGCTTTAATAATATTTTGGTTTACTTTTGCCATTATGTTTCTCACTTTCCTAGGTGTAACTGTCTTCTAGCCACAAGCTTTTTGGTACTCTTGCTGAAATTTCGCGAGTAATACCGCTTGCTCCTCAGTCAGAGCTAGGTTATGCAACAAGTCAGGACGGCGAAGCCAAGTTCTACCTAATGACTGCATAAGCCGCCATTTTGCTATCTCTTGGTGGTTTCCGCTGAGTAATACAGCAGGCACCTGTTTGTCGTCCAATGTTTCTGGCCGTGTATAGTGAGGACAATCTAGCAAGCCATCCGAAAATGAATCTTGCTCTGCTGACTGGTTGTGTCCTAAAACCCCTGGCACTAATCGAGCTACTGCGTCAATTAATGTCATGGCAGGTAGTTCACCTCCACTCAAAATAAAATCACCAATTGACCATTCTTCGTCAACGTACGACTCTATTATTCTCTCGTCTATACCTTCATAGCGACCGGCAATTAAAATCAGTTTTTCAGAGTTTGCGAGTTCGCTAGCCCCTTGCTGATCTAATTTGCGCCCTTGTGGCGACATATAAATTACTTTTGCACCATCACCTGCAGCCTGTTTGGCTTCAAGAATGGCTTGTTTTAATGGTTCAACCATCATTAACATGCCTGGCCCGCCCCCGTAAGGACGATCATCTACGGTTCTATGCTTATCAGATGCATAGTCACGTGGATTCCAGCAGTTAAAATCGATTAAGCCATTTTTAACAGCACGACCGGTTACACCTTGCGTTGTAATTGCATCAAACATATCCGGGAAAAGGCTGATAACCCCTACCCACAACGAATTTGTTTGACTCATTAAAAGCTTGGATCCCAATCTACAGTAATTTCTTTCGCATCATATTTAACTTCTTGAATAACTGAATCAGTTAAAAAAGGAATTAAACGTTCTGCTTGGCCAAATGCATCTTTACTGTTTGCTTTCACAACCAGTACATCATTTGAGCCTGTCTCCATAAGGTCATCAACAATGCCTAAGTTATAACCTTTATCAGTTACAACCGACATGCCGATGAGATCTCGCCAATAGAATTCACCTTGCGGTAATTCTGGTAGCTGCGCTGAATCAACAGAAATTTCTACATTGGTATAAGCCATTGCTTGGTCTCTGTCATTTACTTGCGCAAACTTAGCGATAAAGCCTTTGTTGTGGCGACGCCAGTCGACCACTTCTAAGGATTGCCATTTACCTTGCTGCCCTATCAACCACGGGCTGAAATCGAAGATCCCTTGGGGATCATCAGTAAATGAATGCACCTTAAGCCAGCCCTTTATACCATATGGGGCGCCGAGCTTTCCTACGACAATTATTGATGAGGTGTTCTCTTGACTCATGGTTACACTTACGCCTATTAAGCCGCTTTACGAGCGTCTTTAACTAATTTAGCTACACGATCTGAAAGACCTGCGCCTTGACCTAACCAGTGTTCAACACGTGGTAAATCTAAACGAAGTTTTTCTTCTTGACCTGAAGCAATTGGGTTAAAGAAACCTACTTTCTCGATGAAGCGACCGTCACGCGAGAAACGGCTATCCGCAACCACAATTTGATAGAAAGGGCGTTTTTTAGCGCCACCACGTTGCAAACGAATAGTTACCATACCGTCCTCTAAATAGATTGACTGTTTTCATTAATAAGATTTACTCCCCAGTATGGGGAGCCGGTGAATTGTACGAGTTTTTAGCAACAATGCAAGTAAGAAGTGATGCAAAAAGCCAGTTTAGTAGATTAAACCGTGATCCAAGATGAAAAAGTATATGAATAAGCTATTCTGTGCATAGTTTATTCAACAATAAAGAGGCATTTTACCTCTTTATTGATTACTTTTTATCTCGTATTGAAGGTATTAAAGGTTAAATTATTAAAATTTTGGACCACCGCCACCCATCATGCCAGGTGGTAACATCCCTTTCATGCCACGCATCATTTTTTGCATGCCACCTTTACCTTTCATCTTCTTCATCATTTTTTGCATTTGCGTAAATTGCTTAAGCAGTTTATTGATCTCTTGTACTTGAGTACCAGAGCCGGCAGCAATACGCTTTTTACGCGAACCTTTGATGATTTCTGGGCGTGCACGCTCTTTTTTGGTCATAGAGCTAATAATCGCTTCCATTTGAATAAAGGTTTTATCACCCATTTGCCCTTTAACCGCATCTGGGATGTTTTGCATGCCAGGCAGTTTATCGAGCATCGACATCATGCCACCCATATTTTTCATTTGCTTTAGTTGATCAGCAAAGTCATCCAGCGTAAAGCCATCACCTTTAAATACTTTTTGTGCTACTTTTGCCGCTTGTTCTTTGTCTACTTTCATCTCGACTTCTTCGATTAATGAAAGTACATCACCCATGCCTAAAATACGTGAAGCAATTCGGTCTGGGTGGAAAGGCTCAAGGGCATCAGTGCGCTCACCCACACCCATAAACTTAATTGGTTTACCAGTAATATGACGAATAGATAAAGCAGCACCACCTCGGGCATCACCATCTGTTTTAGTCAGTATCACACCGGTCAGCGGTAAAGCTTCGTCAAATGCTTTTGCTGTATTTGCCGCATCTTGACCTGTCATTGCATCAACAACGAATAGCGTTTCGATTGGATTAATTGCATGATGCAAGGCTTTAATTTCATCCATCATGTCGCTATCAACATGCAAACGACCCGCAGTATCGACTAATACAACATCAATAAATTTCTTTTTCGCATGAGAAATGGCGGCAGTTGCAATATCAACTGGTTTTTGCGAAATATCACTTGGGAAAAATTCTACATCAACTTCTGTTGCTAAGGTTTCTAATTGCTTAATTGCTGCTGGACGATACACATCGGCACTCACCACTAGCACAGACTTCTTCTTGCGCTCTTTTAAAAACTTAGCCAGCTTACCCACACTGGTGGTTTTACCCGCACCTTGAAGACCAGCCATCATCACTACCGCCGGTGGCTGTGCGTTAAGGCTTAGCTCTTCGTTGGCTTCACCCATGGCTTTTTCAAGTTCTTCACGAACAATTTTTATAAATACTTGGCCAGGGCTCAAGCTTTTGGTGACTTCAACACCAACCGCACGCTCTTTAACTTGCTTTACAAACTCGCGAACAACAGGCAACGCCACATCGGCTTCTAAAAATGCCATTCGCACTTCACGAAGTGTATCTTTAATGTTGTCTTCAGTTAAGCGACCACGGCCACTAATATTTTTTAGGGTTTTACCTAATCGTTCTTGGAGGTTCTCAAACATGTAACGGTTCCGAAAAGACGTTTATATCAACTCTATTAATAAGGTCGATGTTATTAAAATTCAATTGAAAATAGTATACCGTAAATGGTGGCATACAATACAGTGCTGAAGTGCTGCTTATTGAGTTTCTTTTTACAGGGTCTATGCATTTGCGTTGCTATAAAATACAATGACCAGATAACGAACACGAATTATTTGACTTCAATTAAGTGGCCAAAGCAAAATGCTGATTATTAGTTTAACTATTATTGCCAGTTTATTTTATGTGTTAGCAACGTCTCACGTGCTTTCGCGATTGTTTCATCATCAGGGGCCGAGCCAAAAAGTTACTATAATACTTAGTACTGTCGCTATTTTGGCGCACATGCTGCTATTAGTAAATTCGGTATTTAGAGCTGATGGGCAAGATTTAAGTATTGTTAATGTGGCATTACTGACTTGCTGGATTATTGTGCTGTGTGTTACCACTGTTTCTTTAAAGTTTCCCGCAACCTTGCTACTACCTGTTGTTTATGGCTTTGCTGCACTGCTAACAATTTCTAGCCTATTTATCCCTCATCATGTTTTATTACAAAGTATAAATGTAGAGCTGGCACTGGTTGCACATATATCACTGTCGTTATTAGCCTACTGTATTTTAATTATTGCCACTTTGTATGGCGTGCAGTTTTACTTTATTGATAAACGCTTAAAGCGAAAAGACTTAGCGATAGTTCACAGTCACTTACCGCCACTCATGGTGGTAGAACGCCAACTTTACCAGTTATTAAACTTAGGTACCGTATTATTAAGTGTGGCGCTCATTACCGGATTTGTATTTCTAGATGGCATGTTTGCCAAAGAGTTTATTCACAAAACAATCTTATCTCTAGTTGCTTGGGCCATTTTTGCTACGATTGCAGTTGGCCATGTAAAACGTGGTTGGCGAGGCAAAGTAGTGGTAGTGAGTATAATGATTGCCGCATTTACACTCACACTTGCTTATTTTGGTAGCCGTTTTATACAAGAAGTGGTCCTAAATAAGTTTTAACTTGACTCTGAAAGCTCACTCTAGCTTAATACGCATTGGTTTATAAAAAAAGGATCCATCGTTGGACGACATATCGACAAGTACCCTGTTTATCATATTAGGTTTATTGGTGCTTTTTTCTGCTTACTTCTCCGGGTCAGAAACCGGAATCATGTCAATCAACCGTATTCGTTTGCGACACCTCGCTAAAGAGAACCATCGTGCTGCGAAACGCGTTAGTAAATTACTGAGTCGACCAGATAGGTTGATAGGTCTGATCCTAATTGGTAATAACCTGGTTAATATTGCTGCAGCGCAGGTAGCCACCATAATAGGTATACGCTTGTATGGCGATTTAGGTATTGCTATAGCAACGGGTGCATTAACACTAGTTGTGCTAATTTTCGCTGAAGTAACGCCAAAAACACTGGCCGCCCTCTATCCTGAGCGAGTCGCTTTTCCTAGCTCTGTGATACTTAAGGGCTTGTTAAAAATACTCTTCCCATTTGTGGTAGTTGTTAACTGGATGACCAACGGCATATTACGCTTATTTGGCATTAGTGCTGCACAAATAGATGAGCACAGCATGAGTAAAGAAGAATTAAAAACCGTGCTAAATGAATCAGGTGCACTGATCCCGGCACGCCACCAAAGTATGCTGACCTCAATTTTAGATTTAGAGCAGGTTACCGTTGAAGATATTATGATACCCCGCAATGAGATTGTGGCGATTGATATCAACGATGACTGGAAAATAATTAGTAAACAGCTAACTCATGCTCAACATACTCGCGTACTTTTATACCGCGATAACATTGATGATGCAGTGGGCTTTATTCACTCTCGTGATGCATTACGTCTTCTTACTAAAGAGCAATTCGACAAACCTTCGCTCCTTCGAGCTGTACGCGAGATATACTTTATTCCTGAGGGAACGTCGCTTAATACTCAACTGCTGAAGTTTCAGTTGTCGAAAGAACGAATTGGCATCGTTGTTGATGAATATGGCGATATACAAGGCTTAGTCACCTTAGAAGATATTCTTGAAGAGGTTGTGGGCGATTTCACCACCACTCAAACCCGTACACCAAGTGAAGAAGTAACCACACAAAGCGATGGTTCTTATATAGTTGATGGTGGTGCCAACGTGCGCGACTTAAATAAAGAAATGGGTTGGGAATTCCCATTAGATGGCCCTAAAACACTCAGTGGCCTTATTGTTGAGTATTTGGAAGATATTCCAGATGCTAACTTAAGTATTCGTATTGCGGGCTATCCGGTTGAAGTACTTGAAGTAAAAGAAAACATGATCAAACAAGTTAAAATTCAACCCAATAAACGTAAAAAATAAACCAATAAAAAGGAGCCAAATGGCTCCTTTTTTGATTAATCTGGGTTTAGGTTAGTTAAAAGAATAAACGCTCAAACCAACCTTTGTCTAAATCATCTTCACAACGTCTTAGCTGCACACCATAACGGCTTGCACGGTGTTTTACTTTATTGGCAACGCTCATTAGCCACTTTTTCTTGCGGTAGGTGCCTCGCTTATAACCGCCCCACCCTTCATGATAATTTAGATACTGTGCGTAAGCATCCCACTTAGACACCCCATTTATTTTATGGGTTTTATAAACAAACCATGCCATAAAGTCGATCGCATCTTCAAATTCGTCTCTATCGGCACCGCTATTACCTGTTTCACGAATATAGTCAGACCAAGTTGGCGTTTTAGCTTGAGAATAACCATAAGCATCGCTTGCACGGCCAGTTGGAATTATCCATAAAAAGTATTCCATAGGCGGTGCAGCATCATGACGAAAAGAGCTTTCTTGATACATCATGCTCATTAACACATGCTTGGGTGAGCCCCACTTATCTTGGGCGTCTTTAGCATCAAAATACCAGTCAGATTTCTCTTCAAAGATTTTACAAATATCTTCGGGTTGCTTGGGTGGCGCAGTGGCACAACCCGCTAAAGTAAGCACTAGAGATAAAGTAATAATATTTTTTTCATTTTTTAAGATCTCACTGAACTTTTTAAAAAAGTGTGGGTCTGAATCTATGAATGCAGTAGTACAGCATTGTTTCATCCCTAAAGAATATTTACGCAGCTACTATGGGCTGCGTTTTTTTTGCCTACTACTTACTTGGGTCTGTTGACCTTTCAAGGTTGAATTTGCAGCAGTTTGTTTGGTATTTAGGCAAGGCAAAGCCTATGTGGTGTGGTTATTCCCCATAAATAGGCGATAACGCAGCATCAATGCCAAACAGGTGCTGCCCTTCGGGTTCTGCCTAGGAGCGATTTACTCTTTGTTGCTCGGTTTTTACTTATTCTTACATGGATGTAAGCCAGTAGAATAACGCAGGAGCAGTTATCGAGCCCACTAGGTTACAAACCTCGCGCCGCGATTAAACCGCTCCTAGTTTGAACAAATTGTAATCCGCAAAGGTCAACAGACCCTGAAATACGTATCTAAAAATGCAGTAAATGATTGATTATCGGCTTGCTCAATTGCTTTTTGAGCCTGGTAAGACTCTGCCGCTTGTTGCGCTAACCACGACTTTGAGAATTCAGTATAACTGGCTGTCTCATGGCTTTGTTTGTACTTTTGAGCAAGTGAAAGTGCGAAGTGCCCATTATCTAGCCCTGATGCTTTTAACTGCTCAACATAACGCCCTGAATAAGTTAATGTCGGATTATGCACCCACATTGCCATGCGCTTAATAGTGTTTGAGTAATAGTCAACACCGTATGCGTTATCCATCCACTTCGCAACGTCAACGAGCTGGTTAAATATTTCATCGCCCCATGACTCAAGACTGCGCGGCTCATTATTAAAATTAAGCATCAGGCCTTTTTCTCGGCCTTGGTTCACCACTGTATCAAGGTTTTCAGTGCTACGTGCTTGCTCTTGCCAATTCATAGGCGCTGAGTCTTTTAATAAACAATAGGTTAAAAATACATCTAAAAAGTGTATTTGCTCTAAATCAATGCCAACCTCACTAAATGGGTTAACATCCAATGCACGAATTTCAATATATTCTATACCCGCTCTTAGTAGTGCATCGGTGGGTGTTTCACCATTTTTAGCATTACGCTTAGGGCGGATTGGCGAGTAAAACTCGTTCTCTATTTGTAGAATATTTTTATTTAGTTGCTTTGGCTCGGCACTCGTATAGTCGTCAATACTGCCATAAATATCTGAAGGCGTATTTATGGCCTTTTTCAACCCTGCAACATACTCATCTAATGAGTTATACATTACACGTAGTGATGACTGAGCACTGTTGGTATAGCCTAGATTACCTAATCGTAGCGCAGTGCCCACTTCTAAATATAAAGTACCTTTGCCTAGCTTTTTAAACGGTAAGTCGCTTTTACGCCCTTGCAAGAATGAACTACACAATGCAGGTGACGCACCAAACATATAGCTAATTAACCACAACTCGCGTTTAAAATTGCGAATTAATGCTAAGTACCCATCAGATATAAAATCTGCAAGTTTTGCGTTGCTTTGCTTTAATGAGTGTAGTGACTGCCATAACGTTTCAGGAAAAGAAATATTAAAGTGCACGCCGGCAATCGCTTGCATCATACTACCATAACGGTTCTTTAAACCTTCACGATATAAGGTTTTCATTTTACCAACGTTAGAATCGCCAAATTGAGCTAAGACAATATCGTCTTGATGATTTATAAAACACGGCATACTAATTGGCCACAGCAGTTCATCGTCCATATGTTCTAGGGTGAACTTTTGTAGATCTTTCAGCTGTTGTAACGTTTGCGTTGATGACTCGCTAACCGGTGTAATAAACTCAAGTAAGGACTCAGAAAAGTCAGTCGTGATATGTCCGTTGGTAAGCGCACAGCCTACGCCTTCGGGGTGAGCTTGCTTAGAAATAGAACCATTGGGTTTAATTCTTAGTGATTCTCTCTCAATACCGCGCATAATACCTTTAATAGCATGCTGATTATCTGCATTAGATAACGCGTTGAGCGTGTTCTTTAAATTATAAGTTGCCAAAAAAAAGTTTCCTCGAGCCAAGTGGCTTAATCATAAGGTTATGGGGTCTAATTACCTTTACTCAAGATTAAATGAAGAAAAAACTACATGAATTTATTAGATATAGTTTTTAATGAATTTTAAACACGCTTTGTTTCACGCTATAAAAGATAATCTTGCCATTGCCACCAGCAATATACAATTTCTTTTACATATTATTTGCCACAATCCTCTACTGCCCCCAACGCATGATTTCCCCAATACGAAAGAGTGAATCCCTTGCTAAAAGTTTGTCATAATTAAAAAATTCAATTACCCTTAAAATTGATAAAGATCATAAAAATATCAAAAAAATGCCTTACTACTGCTATTTAAAACTTATCACTAACGTACGTTAGTTTTAGTAATTACAATAGCCATCCTAATAAAGAATGATAAAGAGTTACTATGCGTCGTAATCAAAGCTTAATAGATGAAGAGGTCACCTTTGAAGAGCACCAAGAGTTGGTTTCAACGACCGATCTTCGGGGTGTTATTACCTATGCCAATCATGAATTTTGCAGTATTGCTGGCTATGAAATGGATGAACTCATCAATAAAAACCACAATATAGTTCGCCACCCTGATATGCCTAAAGCGGCATTTAAAGAAATGTGGGACACCTTAAAGCAAGGCCATTCGTGGCGAGGTGCTGTAAAGAATTTATGTAAAGACGGCCGTTACTATTGGGTCGATGCATTTGTAACACCTATTTTCGAACATGGCCAATTGATTGGTTATCAGTCTGTGCGTGTAAAACTCTCGCAACGCGCAAAACGTAGAGCGCAGAAACTGTATGCCAAAATTAACGCTAATAAGTCACTATTTAGCTGGCGTGAGCGCACCTCACTCAGACAGGGCTTGAGCGTAGCCGGTGTTTTAGTTTGGTTAGCCAGTGTCGCTATTTGGGGTTCTATGGCGATTGCAGCAGTTAACCTGATAGTGTGTATCATCATTTTAGCATTAAATTATGATGAGCTAATAGCGACACCTGGTACCCTAAAACAGCAAAAAATCGAGGCGGATTCAGTATCTCGTTATGTATTTAGTGGCTCACACCCTCACAGTATTAGTGATTACCGAGAGCAAATGCTTTGCGCCAAGTTAAAAACGGTACTAGGGCGTGTTAAAGACTCAACCTTGAGTTTTAATACTATTGCCCAAGGCTTAGATCAGCAATCGACGCTAACCGAGCAAGGAATTTCTTCTCAGGGAACTCAGCTTGAGCAAATAGCCACTGCGATGTCACAAATGAGCACCACGATTGGTGAAATTTCTAATAATACCAATAATACCGCAGATAAAGTGGGGATCACCTATCAAAGCTGCTCTGATATAAAAAATCATATTGCCGATAACAGCAAGATGGTATCTGATTTAGCAGTACAAGTTGAGCAAGCGGCAACCACAGCCACAGGACTTGCCTCTGAGGCCGATAAAATTGGTCAGGTAATGAGTGAAATAGAAGGCATTGCAGAACAAACCAATTTGTTAGCACTTAACGCAGCAATTGAAGCTGCCCGAGCTGGTGAGCATGGTCGAGGTTTTGCGGTGGTCGCTGATGAAGTACGCGCACTGTCTTCACGTACTCAAAACGCCACAGCTCAAATTCACAGCTCAATTAAAGAGATTCAAGATACTTTGTTTAGCTGGTCTAAAATCATGCAGAGCACAAAACAACAAGCCGATGACTGTGTTAACACCACAGGGCAAACACAACAAGAGCTGGATAGTATCTTTACTCAAATTAGTGAAATTTCACAACTTGCTACCGATATTTCAGCCGCCGCAGAGCAACAACAGGTGGTAAGTAGAGATATTGGCAGCAATGTTGAAAAAATTAAAGGTTTGGGGGATGACAATTTACAACTCAGTTATAGCGTAGCGCATGGCGCTGCTGAATTGGTGGAAGGCTCACGAAAAGTAAATGATTTACTGCTTACCTTTAAAGTTTAACAATAAGATTTAAAATCAAACAAGCCGCTGTTAACAGCGGCTTGTTTATTTGTGTAATTAACGACTAGTAAATACTAAGCCTTCTGCATTCGCATCAATAACAATGATAGAACCGGGTTGAAAATCATTATTAAGCAGCTTCTGTGCTAATGGGTTTTCAATGGTCTGTTGTATAGCACGCTTAAGTGGGCGAGCGCCATAAACAGGATCAAAGCCACTGGCTGCAATTCGCTCAAGCGCAGCATCAGTCAATTCCAGTAAATAACCCATCTCTGTTAATCGTTCACGCAGCTTACTTAACTGAATATCAGCAATTTCTTTAATATGACTATGTGCCAACGGATGGAACACTACTGTTTCATCAATACGGTTAATAAATTCAGGCCTAAACTCGTTATGCAGCACACCCATCACTTTATTTTTCAGCTCATCGTAGTCATTATTGCCCGCTTGCTCTTGGATAATATCTGAGCCAAGGTTTGAGGTCATAATAATTACGCTGTTTTTAAAGTCGACAGTACGGCCTTGTCCATCTGTTAAGCGTCCATCATCAAGAACTTGTAATAAAATATTAAACACATCTGGGTGCGCCTTTTCTATTTCATCCAACAAAATAACCGAGTACGGCTTCCGACGAACAGCTTCCGTTAAGTAGCCACCTTCTTCGTAACCTACATAACCGGGAGGCGCACCGACTAAACGCGCAACTGAGTGTTTTTCCATAAACTCAGACATATCAATGCGTACCATGGCACTTTCGGTGTCAAACATATAGCCAGCCAACGCTTTTGTTAACTCTGTTTTACCCACCCCTGTTGGCCCTAAGAATAAAAATGAGCCAATAGGACGATTCGGATCAGCAAGCCCTGCGCGAGAACGACGAATGGCATTAGCCACCGCAACTACCGCTTCATCTTGCCCTATCACTTTATTGTGCAATTGCTCTTCCATTTGCAATAGTTTTTCACGTTCACCTTGAAGCATACGTGCCACCGGAATGCCGGTCCAACGTGATAGGATTTCGGCAATTTCGTCTTCGCCCACTTGGTTTTTAAGTAAGCTCATTTCTTGCATTTCGGCTTGCGATGCTAAATCAAGCTTACGCTCAAGCTCGGGAATACGGCCATATTGCAGCTCTGACATACGCTGTAAATCGCTTGCTCTGCGTGCCACTTCTAAATCAAGTCGTGCCTGTTCAAGCTCTGCTTTAATGACTTGCGTACCTTGCAAAGAGGCTTTTTCAGCATTCCATACTTCATCAAGCTCACGGTATTGCACTTCAAGCTCAGTGATCAGCTCAACCATTTCTGCACGGCGCTTTTGACTGGCCTCGTCTTTTTCTTTAGCCAAGGCGTTATCTTCAATTTTTAACTGAATGATACGACGCTCTAGCTTATCTAAGGCTTCAGGTTTTGAATCAATTTGCAGCCGAATAGATGAGCCCGCTTCATCAATTAAATCAATTGCTTTATCAGGCAATTGGCGATCACTAATATAGCGATGTGATAACTGTGCTGCAGCAACAATTGCCGGATCGGTGATCTCCACTGAATGGTGCAATTCGTAGCGCTCTTTTAGGCCACGTAATATAGCAATAGTGTCTTCAACCGATGGCTCTTCAATTAATACTTTTTGAAAACGACGCTCAAGCGCAGCATCTTTTTCAATGTATTTACGGTATTCATCCAGCGTTGTAGCCCCTACACAATGGAGTTCACCGCGTGCTAGTGCAGGCTTTAACATATTACCCGCATCCATGGCGCCATCACTTTTGCCAGCACCAACAATGGTATGAATTTCATCAATAAACAAAATTACTTGGCCTTCTTCTTTGGCCAACTCATTGAGTACTGATTTTAAACGCTCTTCAAACTCACCGCGGTATTTGGCTCCCGCAACTAATGCACCCAAATCAAGTGAGAGTACGCGTTTATTTTTTAAGCCCTCTGGAACTTCACCATTAATAATACGTTGTGCAAGCCCTTCGGCAATTGCGGTTTTACCCACCCCAGGCTCACCAATTAACACAGGGTTATTTTTGGTGCGACGTTGTAATACTTGGATGGTGCGACGAATTTCATCATCACGGCCAATTACAGGGTCAAGCTTACCTTGCTCTGCCCGCTCAGTTAGATCAATAGTATACTTTTCAAGTGCTTGACGAGTTTCTTCAGCATTAGGGTCATCAACTTTTTGACCACCGCGAATTGCCTCTATAGCAGTTTCAACTTTGTTAGCGGTGATATTAAGTGCTTTAAATACACTGCCAAGCGGTCCTTTATCCTCGCATGCAACTAATACAAACAGTTCGCTTGAGATATATTTATCTTTGCGTTTTTGGGCGTACTTATCACATAAATTAATAAGTGAAACCATGTTGTTTGACAATTGTACATCGCCACCAACACCCTCCACTTTAAATAATTTTTCTATCTCTTGAGAGAGTTTGGTATTGAGCTCGTCAACGCTAATGCCCATTTGTGCAAACAAAGCACGCACACTTGAGCCGCTTTGCTTTAATAAAGCATACATAAGGTGAACGGGTTCAATAAATTGATGATCGCGACCTAGCGCTAATGATTGCGCATCTGAAAGCGCAGACTGAAATTTACTTGTAAATCTATCTAAACGCATGAGGGTTTACCTATAAAAAAACGAATTACTTAATAAATGGGTATGTTAGCGGGTTTGTTCAAGGTATTGAGGGAAAAATAATCACTTAATGGTTATTTACTTGCGCCAGATCAAACTTACCATACGACCGGTTTGGCCATCTCGTCGATAAGAAAAAAACTGATTATCTTGAGAAAAAGTACAGTATTCACCACCACTAATATTCACAACACCCCGTTGGTTTAGCAAAATACGCGCTATATGATAAATATCAGCTAAATATTTATCGTTATTTTGAGGTTTAAACGCGTCGTGCAAAGCAGGATTATTGGCTGTAAATATTGCAACAACCTCTTGGCCGACTTCAAATCGATTAGCCCCTATTGCAGGACCTAACCAAGCATGTAAGTTCGTTGGTGCATGTTTAAAATAGCTAACTGTATTACTAATGATTCCTTGCGCTAACCCTCGCCAACCGGCGTGAATGGCAGCCACTTCTTGGCCATCGCTTGAGGTAAGTAAAATAGGTAAACAGTCAGCGGTCATTATAGCTAAAGGTTGATTGCTTAACTGCGTATAAAGCGCATCCCCCGTCAGAGTTTGTTTAGCGTCAAACCCTTCATCCACTCTAATTACGTCGGCGCTATGAACCTGATTTAACCAAACAGCCGGGTTAGGTAAGTGGGTATTTACATGCGCTCGATTGGTTAATACATCTTGGCGGTTATCACCTACATGCAATCCTAAATTCAAGCTATCAAATGGTGGCTTTGATACGCCTCCATCCCGTGTAGTACTCAATGTGTCTACACCCTGAATAGATTGCCATGTAGCTGATAAGCCAGACATAATTAACTAGCTATGTCTGGATTTGCTTTTGTATCTTCGCGCAATGCTTGAGTCATCTGAACCATATCATCAGGGATAGGTGCTTGCCAGGTCATCATTTCACCGGTAATTGGATGAGCAATGCTTAATTTAACGGCATGCAGCGCTTGACGCTTAAAGCTACGCAGTAACTCAAACAGCTCAGGCGTTGCCCCTTTTGGTGGACGAGGACGGCCGCCATAAGATTGATCGCCAATTAAGGGATGATTTAAGTACGCCATATGCACGCGAATTTGGTGCGTACGTCCGGTTTCAAGGCGTAAACGCAAACGAGTATGAGCACGGAACTTTTCTGCTACACGGTAATGCGTAATCGCAGGTTTACCCATTTCATGAACAGCCATGTGCGTACGCTGAGTTGGATGACGGCCAATCGCTTTTTCAACCATACCACCGGCAGTCATAGTACCATTACATAACGCTTCATATTCACGTGTGAAATTTTCGCGCTTTTGTAAGGCTTTAACCAAATGAGTTTGAGCTTGAATGGTTTTAGCTACAACCATTAAGCCGGTTGTGTCTTTATCAAGACGATGCACTATACCCGCTCGTGGTACGTTAATAATTTCTGGGAAGTGATGAAGTAATGCATTTAACACAGTACCGTCAGGGTTACCTGCACCAGGATGAACCACTAATCCCATTGGTTTATTGATCACTAAAATATCATCGTCTTCATAAACGATGTTTAATTTGATATCTTGTGCTTCGTATTCACGAGGTGCTTCTATTGTTGTTTCAACAGCTACAACTTCACCACCGAGTAATTTTTCACGCGGGGTGTTGAAAATTTCGCCGTCAACGGTGATTTTATCATCTAAAATCCACGTTTTTATCCGTGATCGTGAATAATCAGGGAACAATTGTGCTAATACTTGGTCTAGACGTTTACCACCTAAGTCTGTTGGGACCTCGGCTTGGAGAGATATTTGCTCTGACATTAGTAACTTTACCCAATTTACCAGTGCAAGCTTTGCTTGACTGGGTTAGAATCGCTTTTAATAAAAGCATAACATAATACGCATAGTTTACTCGGTTTTACCCACTTGGCCTAGCCGAAGACATCGAAGGTAACAAATAAAATGATAAATAAAATAGGGAAACGTGCATTCGCCATTGTTTTTTCAGTTTCAGTGCTTAGTTTAGGGGCTTGTTCGTCTGCGCCTGACCAAGAAGACATTCAACGAGTACCAAACAGATCAGCACAAGCACTATACGAAGATGCAAAACAAACGCTTGATTCTGGTTTATACGCACGTGCAATTGAACTGTTAGCGGCAATTGATTCTCGCTACCCGTTTGGCCCGTTTTCAAAGCAAGTACAGATGGATTTAGTGTACGCACATTACCAATCAGGTAATACAGAGCAGGCACTTGCTACCATTGACCGTTTTATTCGCTTAAACCCAAATCACAAAGATTTAGATTACATGTACTACATGCGTGGCTTGGTTAATATTAAAGCGGATAAAAATGCTTTCCAAGAGTACTTTGGTGTAGATAGAGCAGACAGAGACGCTAAACGTACCCGTGTAGCCTATACCGACCTATCAACCTTAGTTAAACGTTTTCCACAAAGTGATTATGCGCCAGAAGCAAAACGTCGTTTAGTTTGGCTATTAAATCGCATGGCACGTTATGAGCTAAAAGTTGCGACTTACTATTATGAACGTGAAGCTTATTTAGCAGCCGCGAATCGCGGTAAGTTTGTGGTAGAGCATTACTCACAAAGTAGCTACTTGGATGCGGCATTAGCCATGATGGAAAAAAGCTACGATAAGCTTGGATTAACTGAATTAAGTGAGAATGCAGCGCAAACGCGTAAATTCAATAGCAGAAATAAATAATACTAAAAAGGCGCTACTTTCAAATAAAAGTAGCGCCTTTTTTTTACTCAAGACTACGATTATATCGCGTCTTCATCCTCTTCTGCGGTACGAATACGCACAACACGCTCTACCTCAGTAACAAATATTTTACCATCACCTATTTTGCCTGTTTGTGCGGTTTTTAACAATCACATCAATAGCGCGTTCCACATCTTCATCACCAAGCACAATATCTAGCTTTACCTTAGGTAAAAAATCAACCATGTACTCTGCGCCACGGTATAGCTCGGTGTGGCCTTTTTGACGTCCAAACCCTTTTACTTCACTTACTGTCATACCCGTAATGCCAACATCAGATAGTGCTTCGCGCACGTCATCAAGCTTAAACGGTTTAATGATTGCTTCTATTTTTTTCATATTAGTTACTTTTGAAAGCCTCAGTTGCCTCGATTTTAGACAATCATGAGGTTCATAGCAAACAAAGTGATTGAATAGCACAGGTGAAAAATAATCATGGTATGATTATCCTCATAAATAATGCTTAGCTTAAAACAACTAATTTTTGAGATTCATATGAAAACTAAACACCGTGGATTTACCTTATTAGAATTAATGGTCACCGTGGCCATTGTTGGCATTATTGCCACTATTGCTTTGTGGAACAGTGGCGATATGCTGGAAGAAAACCGTGGGGAAAACTTTTTATTGGAACTAAAGCGCAATATTAGTTATGCACGTTCACAAGCAGCCAGTACTGACGAAATAGTCATTGTATGTGCAGCCTCAAAAAACAAAAGTAAAAAACAATGACGATACTCTTACATGCGCGGATGGATGGGATGTTGATAAAATAGTAATCACCTTCATCGATGCAAATAATGATGGTCAATATGATAAGGCAACAGATAGCCTTATTAGAGTAATGGAAGAAATTAGTCCCAATGATCGTATTTCATTTGCAGATAACAGTATACGATTTAATTCCAGCGGGCGTATTACCACAACGCCAGGCAATTTCATTTTTTGCCCTAATAATGGCACTGAAAATAATAAGGCTTTAACGCTATCACTATCGGGAACCGCCTTTTATGTTGGCGACACCAAAAGCAGTTGTTAATCGCTATTTTGTAGTTTGCTAATTATTGTCTAAACTTTAATCATGGACGGATAAAGCAAGGCTTCAGGGATGAGGTTAAACACAGGTTATCACCCACATAGTGGCTTTACACTAATTGAGCTCATGGTAGCAATTGTGGTTTTTGTGATCGTAGCGCAAATTTCACTCTGGTTTTTTGCCGACTTTTTAGCGAAAAACCGAGCTGACAATCAAATCTCTTTACTACACCGAAATATTAATTTTGCACGCCTTTACGCTATAGAGCATGACAGCTACGTAACACTGTGCGCTTTAAAAGATAAACAGTGCTCAGAGGGTGAGTGGCACACGGGTGTGTCTCTTTTTATTGATAATGATAGGTCAATATCACTTGATGATGATGAACTGTTAATTAGTACTTTTGAGTATACTCATAACGCCGATACGTTAGAGTATCCTCGTACAGCCATTACTTTTAGGCCTGATGGCTCGTTAAATGGATTTCAGAACGGCACTTTCGTATATTGCCCAAATAGTGATAAAGCAAACCTTGAGGGGCTTGCTTTATCTATTAGTCAAACTGGTCGAATACGAATAAAATCTACCAACAAATGCCAACAATAAGCGCTGTGCCTATCGACCCCAGCAATAGTTAATGTCGGTATTGCCTTTACTACCTGTTGCTCCTTTTAAGCCTACGTCATTAATCGTTAATGACGTACAATCAGCATCGCCTTTTACAGCGCCTGAAATCGGCTTAGCGGTAACTGTAAATGCATTATTATCAACCACTTTAATTGTTAGTTCAAAACTACCATTTTCAGTTTTGTTATTTATCCCTAAGTCATCAAACGAGGCTGTATAAGCACGGTTATCAACAAAATACTGTTCTTGCTTGTTTGCCGCATCTAAAAGCGCTGCTGCGGCTTCTGCACGTGATGCCCTTTTTACATACTCACTGTAATTAGGCACTGCAATAGCTGCGATGATGCCAACAATGGCCACGGCTATCATTAATTCAATTAAGGTAAATCCTTGTTGTTTTTTATTCATTAATAATCCCTAGTTACCCTCGTCATTTTCTTCACGCTTATAAATATAAGTCTGCTGTGTTTTAAAACCAAAACCAACAGATTTATCGTTTACCAACTGTATTTTTTTATCGACAATTTTTAAGCCTGGCCCCGTTATTTCTAGCGGCTTTAACGGGTTCGCTGTTTCACTGCCACTGATACCTGGACCAATCAAGTAGAACTGACTTTTTACATTTTCATTGGTATTGTCATCACACTTACCGTCGCCATTGCCATCAGCACAGCTACCACCAAAATAAAGCTGAGGCGTATCAGGCATCTCGTAACTTGTTTTAAATTTTAAGTTATCATACACCTTAGTGCCGTAATGTAAGTGAAACGCATAGAGCGAGCCGCCACCAGCACCTAATGAACATTGATTACTCGAAGCTCCTGTAGAACCAGGTGTAAACGAAGTGAAATAAGCCACACCGCCAACAACAGTTGCCGCTGCGAGTGATTTTTCGCCGCCGCTTAGTTTATATCGCCATCCTTTAAAATTATTAGATAGCTGGGCTTCTAATGCGTTAAAATCGCCCACATTATCTAATGCTTTGCCAAATAAGTCTTCGTTCATTAACATTAAATTATTCGGCACAATTGCAGCGGGTGCATTATTTTTGAATGATTTAGTGATGGTATTCTCATCCCTAATCATAAATAACTGATCAGCACTGTTACTCTTTAAAGGATTTGAGCGATTACCACTACCAATAAGTACCGCATCATAGGGTGTATCTAACCGTGAAGTCACTCCCTTACTTATAGTCACCTTACTAAACACGGTTCTTGCCACTACCGGCTTATAAAAGAAACGCCTGTCGGTATCAGCACCTAACTCAGCGAGTTTGTAATGACTAAATGCATTAGTGCTGATTCCAGGCATATCGATACGCCACACCCCGCCACCAGTATCGGCAGCATAAATTCTGTCAATATAACCATCATAATCTGAATCGAGTAAACTAACGTCAGCAGCAATACTGTGCTTGCCTTTAAAAGCATTATCACTTCTAAGTGACCATACTTTCTCGCCGGTTTTAGCTTTTACAATATAAACATCGCGACCCATTGTATCGGCATCTCGAGTATTGTCTTTACTGGTATCGTAGCCTGCGCCAAATACCAGTAAAGGCTCATCACCCCATGCTTTAATGTAAGCTATTTGTGGTTTAGACCATGTTTGCCCTAATTCCTCAAAACCTTTATCGCCACCTTTAATTGGACTCTTCCACAGTTTTTTAGGGGTATCTGGATTAGAAATATCAAAAGCATAATAATTACGACCACCACGGCGCATACCGGCTATAGCCCACACTTCATCTCCGCTGCTGGCATTGATAATGCCATCATTTAGGCCTTCACTATTTAAACTTTTATTGTTGAAATAAACACTAATAGGTCCGTCCATGCCATATTCTTTGCCTTTTTCCTTTGAACGCAAAGGGTTAAGAATTGAGTACAGCGCGGAGGGGATAAATGCCCAACTTTCTTCTACCTTATTATTTTTGCTATCGTCTTTGAACATATGCAAAAACCCTGCATTTGTCCCTATTAGAATGCGTACATCATTATTACCATAATCGATAGCCAACGGTTTAGAATGTAACGGATCGCCAAATATGTCGTTGCGTTTGTCCTGTGAAGAGCCATCGCCATCTTCATCGTCAACATCAATACCACGAGCCCAATTTATTGTGCTTTCAAGCTGAACATCACTAACAAGCAAATCATCTACTGATGGCTTATTCTTTTGCTTATTAACAATGTTGAAGACTTCACTTATCGTATCGTAATCAAAATTAATTAGCTGTCCTGATGGACCATCAGAAAATAATTTTCGCTCTTTGCTGCTGCTAGCAAGCGCGGCATTCACGCCCCCTTGTTTTACAGCATTACCATCTGGTGCACTATCAGCATCTGGCCAAAAGGTATGCGCGTTTTTATCGATTAGACCGTTGCTATCAAGTGCTTTTACGCCTTTGGTATCGACTATTTTATTACCTGATACTTCTAGCTTTTTCAAGTTACCTTGCCAACGAGTACCAATTTCGGGATAAAACATTGTGAAGTAAATTGCGTTTTTACTGCGTGTTTGGTCAACGTTATTACTGGCAAACGACGGTGAAGTAAATGAGCTGTTTTCTTCTCGTATTTGTGAAATTGTTTGATTTAACGCCTTAGAAAGTTCATCGGCTGTATCAGCATGAAGGTACTTACCTCCACCCACTCTGGCTGTCATATCGAGGAGATCTTTACCACCTTGACTCATGCCCGTACCAAAACCAATGGTATATACTCTCGCGGTATCAACTATGTCTGGCGTTTCAGAGAACAAATCAACTTGCGTTTGTTTGGTACCGTGTAAAATTTTTGCTAGGGCAACTAAGTAACTATTTTTGTACTCACCTGACTCAAAAGGAATAGCATCAATAAAAATTGAGTTATGTAGCTTTTTTATATTACTGTTTCTGTCGCTATCGTTACTTGGGTCGCCGTCAGTCATTAAGATCACATTAATCGAGTTATCACAACGCAGCAATTCTTTGTTGCCTTTGTCATCTTTTCGAAATGGTGATTTGTAGTACTTGTTGTTATCTACTGCTTTGTCACGATCCTGAATACCGTCTGCGAAGTCTATTTTTTGGCCTGTCATGTAGAGATAGGCTTCCCATAATGTTTCCGTAATTGGTGTCGCACCATCAGCGGGCAAATCATCAACTGCTTTTAATATTTTTGTATTGTTACTGTGAATACGCGACAACACATAGCCGCCATCACTGCCTGCAAATCGCATCAAACCAAAATCAACATCCTTGTTACTGTTAACTAAATTCTTCACTGCATTTTGGGCAACATTTAAGCGATTATCATCACACAATATCCATCGTCTATTGTAGTTGTCATAACCACAATCATTACCAGTCAAAGTAGAAAAAGCCATACTGCCGGAAGTATCAAACACAATCAAAACACGTGCATTTTCATCTGTTTGAACATTATGGTTAACGTATAACTCTATATCTTCGGCTACTGCAGGTGCGCTCGCAACTAAGCCAAGTAATACAGGTAACATATTCTTTAATTTAAATTTCATCTTAAATACCTTTACTTATACTAGCCATCTCTTGAGCGACACCGGTTACTATAGTGATTTGGTGTTTACTTTTAGAGCCATAGTCTATGGTTGTTGATACCTGAACCATATTGCAGGAAATCCCCGTCGTAAAATTAAAGCGTCTAGGACACTTTAAATCAAGCATGCCGTTATTTAAGTTAACCATATTGCTTGTCATATCATTACGGTTTGCAATTTCGATACCGCTATCTGTGACTTCATCGGGGGTCAAAAAGAACTGATTAGCAGCCCCTTTACTTACCTCATCAGCAATGATCCGCTGTACTTCACCAATTAATTGATTTTCAGCGACTTCACGTTCCTGTGCGGCATTAGTGATCTTAATATCAATACTACTGCTGCTCATTAAGGTTACCGCAATCCCCGTCACAGCTATCACCATAATAAGTGCCGTAATAAGCACAACACCCTGTTGCTTACTCCTCGTAGGGCTTAAATGCGCCATAAATTCGATCCTGCATTGTTTAAACGTATTGTTGTAGTAAAAACAGTACGTCTGAAATTGTCTGAAAACGTTAAAGTTCGGCTGTTAGCATCTTCACCAAGAATATAGGTTTGGTTTTTTATAGAAATCCCAGGATCTGGCTGTAATGCTCTGATCAATAAAAAAACTTGAACGGTTAAAACACCTTTTTGATTTTCCCACTGTGCAATACTCATATCATCAATGCTTCTGTATGTATCTACACGGCTATCACTAGTGGTATCTAAACCAAACACAAAGCGCATATTCTCGACGCCTTCCATAATGGTTTCCGTTGTCATCGAATCTCCGACTAAGCGTTTTCGCATTAATGCAGGAACCGTAATGCTTTTATTGTTTACTGTATAAGTTTGCTCTGAAATATAGTAACTATGATGGCTATACGGCCAAATACTGGCATTAAGATTCACAGTAGCCGGGTCAATAACACCGCGAACAAAACGGGCGCTTTCTTGCTCAGCAATAAAATAGTTTTCATCACTTTGGGTTTGATTGGCACCCGCTTCTACCTGTAGTTGACGACCTTGCAAAAACTTTACTTGTAAAATGTCAGTTCCTGCTAGCGGATTATTAATACAGCTAAGCTCACTTGAATCTACTGCTACTTTGGCAAATAGACCTTTAAAGTTGCTGCTACTCGCTAAATTAGGGAAGCTACCATTGTTATCACCTTCAGAGCAATCACCTGTTGGGCTTGCTAATGTGGTGGTATTTATAGCGGTAAATGAATCATCATAAAAAGTCCCCCAAAAACCAACTTGTTCAATATCTCGTTGCATAATGTTAATGGCTAAGCGACCTGATTCTTGTAACTCGCCTATGGTCATAGTGTCTTTGGTGGTCACTTTCATGCCAATATAAGTAAACATCACACCACCGAGGATCAAGCCACCAATAAAAAGTGAAATCATCATTTCAACTAGGGTAAATCCGGCTTGCTTCATTTTAACTCCTGACATAAACATAACTGTTTAACACCACCAAACGGCGTTTTTTATCTGCTACGCCACAGCTAATATTTCCAGTAGCCTCACTCGCTTTAAATTCTTGGCGCCCCTGCCAGGTTACAATTACTTCAACATTAAATGCATTACCTGCAGCACTGGCAACAGCTGTAGGGTTAATACATACCGAGGCATCATCTAATGAGCCTGTATTTTCGCGAGCACGAATAGCACGCTTCCACTGCTCAATATCTAAGGCAGCAATTTGTGCATTAGTGCAAGAGTTTGTAAAACACGTATTTGATGAGTTCTTGCCAGTATCACTATTAAAGTCAACATCATAAAGAGTCGCTAGTTGCGGTGTGTCATTAGCGCGTATTCGTTGAATAATATCATTGCCAAGTGCCACGGCTGCTGCACGTTGCATTGAGTCAAAGCTCGCTTGCTTTGCTTTAGCTTGTAAGGCAACTGCTCCTAATAAACCAAAACTGAGAATAATAAAGGCGATGAGCACTTCTATAAGTGTAAAGCCTTTTGAAAATTTAATCTGGTGTGCAAACATAAGGTAGCCAAAAAATGTTGATTGGTGCAATTGTATACATTTACGAAACATATTCAATATACAACCGCTCGCACAATGAAATAGTTGGCTATTACGATAATCAGCGTTTAAGTACTGTATTTTGGGATACTTGGCTGTTTTTCCATCTGTAAAATATTTTGAAAAACAGTAAAAAGCGTTTAAGCCTCAAAGAGATAAAAATAAGTAAGGATGGAATCCGGTTATAGACTTGTTTAATGAAATAGTGAATGGCGCTTTTATTTAGTTCAAAGCCATAAACCAAACAGAAGCACATATTGAAATGGAAGTGGTTTATTTTATTGCTATTTTTAGGAATATTAAAAATAACAAAAAAATATTAAAAAAATGATTAAAAAGGCTGAATGAAAGTAATCCACTGCATGTCAGTTACTAATTCATTCAGCTTTTTCATCATTTAAAAAATTAACGCAGCTCTACTGGTACAGCAAAAACGATGTTTTCTTCTTCACCTGGATTCTCGATTACTTGCTTGCCACCTAGCTCTTTTAAGCGAGTAATCACTTGCTGAACTAATACCTCAGGAGCTGAGGCGCCGGCAGTCACACCTACACTATTGATGCGATCAAACCATGATGCTTCAACATTACTAGCATCATCAATTAAATAGGCTTGCGTACCCATTTTATCAGCAAGTTCCCGTAAACGATTAGAGTTGGAACTATTTTTAGCACCCACAACCAATAACACATCCACTTTATCAGCTAAATCACGAACCGCATCTTGACGGTTTTGCGTTGCATAACAAATATCGTCTTTACGTGGGCCATCAATTGCAGGAAATTTACTACGTAAAGCATCAATCACATCGGCAGTATCATCTACAGATAGAGTTGTTTGGCTGCAGTAAAAAAGATTATCCGCATTTTTTACATCAAGCTTTAATACATCATCAACCGTTTCAACAAGGTAAATACCACCTTGCTCGTTATCGTATTGACCCATGGTACCCTCAACCTCAGGGTGTCCGTGGTGGCCAATTAAGATGCATTCAATACCTTTTTTACTAGCACGCGTTACTTCCATATGCACCTTAGTCACTAACGGACAGGTTGCATCAAATACTTTTAACTCTCTGCGTTTAGCCTCTGAGCGAACAGCCTGAGATACACCATGAGCGCTGAAAATAACAATGCTATCATCAGGAACCTGATCTAGTTCTTCAACAAACACGGCACCGCGATTTTTTAAACCATCAACCACATAACGGTTATGCACCACTTCGTGTCGCACATAGATTGGTTTTTCAAAAATATCTAAAGCGCGCTCAACAATACTGATTGCGCGGTCAACACCAGCGCAAAAGCCTCGTGGATTAGCTAATAATATTTCCATTAACCCTGCACCTCAATAATATCAACTTCAAACGTTAAACGCTGACCCGCTAATGGGTGGTTAAAATCGATAGTAACTGACTCACCTTGCACTTCACGCACCAAACCAGGAAGCTCAGTACCATCAGGTTGAGTAAAAGCAATAATCGCACCTACTTTAGCCGGTGTTTCTGCACCAAACTTACTACGATCTACATAATAAATATTATCTGGGTTTGGTTGACCAAAAGCATCTTCCGGCTCAAGTTCAAATGTTTTGCTTTCACCCGCCGTTAAGCCAAGTAAACATTTTTCAAAGTTAGCGGTTAAGCTGCCATCACCCATAGTCAGTTTTGCTGGCTTGTTATGCACTTTTGTTGAATCAGCGGCAGAGCCATCTTCCAGTTTAATAGAAAAATGAAAAATAACGTTTGAGTTTTCACCAATTACAGCTTGGCTCATGCTTTATGCTCCTTTGGTTCTTCGCCTGTAAAGGCGTCAAATAGTAATAATGCAGCGCCAATACAAATAGCACAGTCAGCAATATTAAATACGGGAAAATGTGAGTCTTCGTAAAACACATGTAAAAAGTCAATCACGTAGCCATAAGCAACACGGTCGTATAAGTTACCAATAGCACCTGCTAGCACTAACGAATATGCACCGCACAATACTTTATTAGACGCAGGAAGGCGTTTTAACCACCATACCAACAAACAACTAATCGCGATTGCTATTGCACTTAAAAACCAACGCTGCCAGCCACCCGCTTCGCTTAAAAAGCTATAGGCTGCACCGTAGTTATGGACATAAGTGATGCTAAAAACAGGCAATAAATTAATTGACTCACCATAAGCCATGGTGTTTACAACCAGTGTTTTACTGGCAAAGTCTATTACAAGCAGTAATAGACTCAACCAAAGCCACACTAAACCACTTTTTTGGGTTAGTTTGCTCACTAAAAACAACTCCTAAGCGAATTGACGCTTTTCACCTTCACCGTCAACGTTACTTACACAACGACCACAAATTTCAGGATGAGCAGGCTCAACACCTACATCTTCACTGTAATGCCAACAACGCTCACACTTTTTAGCATCTGTTGCTGATACGCTAATGTATAAACCTTCAATTTCAGTTGCTTGTGAGTCCACTGGCTGGCTATCCACCTCAGTAACATTTACAGCTGAAGTTAGTAAAACAAAGCGCAGTTCATCGCCCAATGCCGCCAGCTTAGCTGCAAGTTTTTTGCTTGCAAACAAGTTAACCGTTGCTTGTAATGTAGCGCCAATCACTTCTTCTTTACGCGCAGCTTCTAGCAGACGGTTCACTTCGTCACGCACATTTAAAATAGCTTGCCAGTCTTCATTGCTAAACTTGGTCGTTGTTGGTGCTTGTAAGCCCTCATACCAAGTTGAAGTAAATACATAATCACTGCGCTCACCTGGAAGTGCTTCCCAAATTTCTTGTGCTGTAAAGCTCATGATTGGTGCCATCCAACGCGTCATTGCTTCAGCAATGTGGTATAGCGCGGTTTGACAAGAACGGCGTGCATGGCTGTCGCTTTTTGCCGTGTACTGACGATCTTTTATAACGTCTAAGTAGAATGAACCTAACTCACCAGTACAGAAGTTCATTAGCTTTTGCGTCACTAATAGCATTTGATAGCTGTCGTACGCCGCTAAAATATCATCTTGTAACTGTGCAGCACGCCCTACAATCCACTTATCAAGCTCAACCATATCATCCACAGCAACTTGATCTGTTTTTGGATCAAAACCACTAAGGTTAGCAAGTAAGTAACGGCTGGTGTTACGAATACGGCGGTAGCGATCTGCTGAACGTTTGAATATTTCATCTGATACCGTCATTTCTGCCGTGTAATCAGTTGATGCTACCCATAAACGTAAAATATCAGCGCCTAGTTTATTCATCACATTTTGTGGTGAAATAACATTGCCTAATGACTTAGACATTTTGCGGCCGTTTTCATCAACCGTAAAGCCATGCGTAAGCACTTGCTTGTAAGGTGCATGACCATTAATTGCCACTGAGGTCATCATTGATGACATAAACCAGCCACGGTGTTGATCTGAACCTTCTAGGTATAAATCAGCAGGACCGGTTAAATCTTCACGCGCATCAACAACACAGGCATGCGTTACACCTGAGTCAAACCACACGTCCAGTGTGTCTTGCACTTTCATGTATTGTTGTGCGTCTTCTTCACCTAGTAAAGTAGCTGGCTCTAAGTCATACCATGCTTGAATACCTGACTTTTCAACAAGCGCTGCTGCTTGTTCAATCAGCTCTTGAGTATTTGGGTGTAATGCACCCGTGTCTTTATCAACAAACAACGCAATAGGTACACCCCAAGTACGTTGACGTGAAATACACCAATCAGGGCGGCCTTCAACCATGTTGGCAATACGGCTTTCGCCCCATTCAGGTAACCACTGAGTATTTTTAATTTCAGCCAGTGAGTCTTGGCGCAAGTTAGCCTGATCCATGCTAACAAACCATTGTGGTGTGGCACGGAAAATAATAGGCGTTTTATGACGCCAACAATGTGGATAGCTGTGAGTTAATGCATGGTGATGCATTAGGGCATTATTTTCTTTTAATACCTCAATTACACTCGCATTGGCTTTAAACACATGTTGACCGGCAAATAATTCAGTATCAGGTAAGTAAACACCGTTTGCGCCAACAGGGTTAGCTACTTCAAGGTTGTACTCAAGACCAGCCACGAAATCTTCTTGACCATGACCTGGTGCAGTATGCACGATGCCCGTACCTGAATCAGTTGTTACGTGCTCTGCAACAATAACAGGAACATTAAAGTCATAAAAAGGGTGTGCTACGGTTAAGTTTTCAAGTGCTGCGCCTTTAACATAGCCAAGGATATGGAAATGGTTAAAGCCAAAACGATCCATCGCATCTTTAACCAGCTCAGAGCCAATAATAAGACGTTGCTGAACGCCTTCATCTTCTACTTGTACTAGCGCGTATTCTAAATCAGCATGCACAGCTACCGCACGGTTCGCAGGTAAAGTCCATGGTGTCGTAGTCCAAATAACGGTTCCTACGCTACCAGTTCCTGTATGGCCAGCCGCTAAATCAAATGCGTTAACTACCGCATCTTGATCTGTAAAAGTAAAACGCACATCAATAGCTGGAGACTGTTTATCTTGGTATTCAACTTCTGCCTCAGCTAATGCTGAGCCACAATCTGTACACCAATGCACAGGCTTAGCGCCTTTATGAAGGTGACCATTTTTTATAATGCGGCCCAATACACGAATGGCATTAGCTTCAAAGTCGAAGTTCATGGTTAGGTAAGGTTTATCCCAATCACCAAAAACGCCTAAACGTTTAAAGTCTACTTTTTGGCCTTCCACTTGCTTTTTAGCATAAGCACGACATTTCTCACGAAACTCTGCCGCAGTTACCTTAACACCGGGTTTACCGACTTTTTTCTCAACCATTAACTCGATTGGTAAACCATGACAGTCCCAACCTGGTACGTATGGCGCATCAAAGTCTGATAAGGTTTTAGACTTAACAATAATATCTTTTAGTATTTTATTTACTGAGTGGCCTAAATGGATATCGCCGTTTGCATACGGAGGGCCGTCATGCAAAATGAAAGTTTTTTTACCTTTCTTCGCGCTGCGAATTTGACCGTATAGGTCGTCTTCATACCATGCTTTAAGCATTTTTGGTTCACGTTGTGCCAAATTGCCACGCATTGGAAACATTGTTTCCGGTAAATTCAAAGTATGTTTGTAGTCGCTCATTAATCCTACTTTCCGTTTCTATCGGCTACCTAATTTAAACCAAAACACTGCTTAGCGGCGGCAACATCGGTTGCTATTTGTGCCGTCAGTTGTGTTAATGTCTCGAATTTTTTCTCATTGCGGAGTTTTTCAACTAGCTCCACATGCATAAATTGTCCATAAATATCTTGTGCAAAATCAAAAAGATGAACTTCTAATAAGGCACGAGTTCCATTAAACGTGGGTTTGTTTCCAATGTTAGCCACCCCAAAAACTTGCTTTCCTGCGAACATCACTTGAACCGCAAATACACCATTGACCGGACAAACTTGACGTTTTAGCGCAATATTTGCCGTTCTAAAACCCAGTTCGCGGCCTTTCTTCCAGCCATGAATAACACGTCCAGATATTGCATAATTATGCCCAAGCATAACTTTTGCACTAACTAGGTCACCTTCAGCAAGCGCTTCTCGTATCAAGGTGCTGCTTACTCTAGCATTTAATTGCCTAAAGCTGGCAGTGCTTTTAACACTCATTCCCGCTTGGGTGCCCATAGTTGCCAATAGACTAAAGTTACCTTGGCGCTGTTTACCAAACCTAAAATCATCACCAACCGTTAATGCTTTAACGCCCAGCTTTTTAATTAAAATATCGCTAACAAACTGCTCGGCATGCATGTTTGCAAAAGCCTGATTAAAGCTAATACAAATAACGCGTTCAATTCCTAAGTTACTCAATAGGCGTAGTTTATCACGCAGTCGAGTCAGCCTAGCCGGAGCGTTATTTTTTGCAAAAAACTCTTGTGGCTGAGGCTCAAATAACATTACGGTGCTGGGTAAATTATTTTCTTTTGCATCAGCTAAAAGCCCTTTTAATACGGCAGCATGACCCAAATGAACACCATCAAAATTACCAATGGTCAGCACACAACCAAAGTGTTGTGGGCGTATATTGTGTATACCTCTAATTAACTCCATGCCACCTAATGCCTTTTTCAGCGAGCGATAAAATGCGACCTTAAGCCGCAGAGTGTCCGATTATAATCTTTTTTTTAATTTGATTCAGTAATTGCTACACTTTTTATCGTATTTAGTCTAACACCCATCAAAAACAACATAAAAAAGTAACTAACCATCGCAATAATTAATAACACAACCAATAACATAACTTGTTCGCTAAAGTGCCAACTAACCCAGTCATATTGTCTACTGGTAAACCAAACCAATGCACCCATCGTTATACTTGCCAACAAGCACTTCAAAGTGAAGTAGCCACTCATGCTGGAAAACTGATAAACATTCTCTTTTTTTAGTTGTCGGTAAAGTAAATAAGCATTACAGCTGGCTGACATTGAGGTTGCCAGTGCCAAGCCTAAATAGCCAATAAATGGCGCTAACATAATGTTAAACACCATATTTAGTACCAAAGTAATAATACCAATGCGTACCGGTGTTTTAGTATCTTGGCGAGAATAAAACCCTGGCGCGAGCACTTTAATTAACATAAAGCTGACTAATCCCACTGAGTAAGCAACAACCCCCAAGCTCACCGCCTTAACATGATCAATACCCGCTTCTTTGAAAGCGCCATGATCAAACAGCACGGTAATAATAAGTGGGCTTATAATCATCAACCCTATCATTGCTGGAAGCCCTAAAAAAATCACAAACCTCACTCCCCAATCTAGGGTATGTTGAAAGTCGCTACTTTTTTTACTGCTGTGTAATTTTGACAGCGCAGGTAAAATAACCGTCGCAATACCAATGCCAAATAAACCAAGTGGGAATTCAATCAGTCTATCTGAGTAATACAGCCAAGCGATAGAGCCTGTCATCAATAATGAAGCTATTACCGTATCGAGTAATAAGTTAATTTGACTAATTGATACACCAAATAAGGCTGGGAGCATTAACTTGCGTACTTTTTTCACATTTTCATCTTGCCAACCCCAGCGCGGGCGCGCTAGCATTTTTGCTTTATACAAAAACGGCAATTGAAATAATAGCTGTACCACGCCTCCTAAAAACACGCCAAAAGCTAACGCATAAGCGCCTACAGAAAACTGATCATGTAATAAAATGGCACAACTAATAATAGATACATTGAGTAAAACCGGGGTAAAAGCCGCCACGGCAAAACGATTATAAACGTTCATCACAGCGCCACTGAGCGCCACAAGGCTTACAAAAAACAAATAAGGAAAAGTCAGTTTTAATAGCGAACTGGCAAGCTCAAACTTTTCTGCGTCAGGCCCCCCTTGCCACCAATCAATAAACCAACCAGTGCCGAATAAAGCAGCAATAACAGGTGACGCTATCACACCAAAGAGCGTCACTATCAGTAAAATAGTGCCTAACGTGCCGGCGGCTTGGGCTACAAATATCCTGACCTTCTCATCGCCCTGCTGCTGTTTAATTTCACTTAATACCGGTACAAATGCTTGCGCAAAAGCCCCTTCGGCAAATAAACGACGTAAAAAATTAGGAATACGGTTAGCAAATAAAAATACATCGGCTGCAGCGCCCGCGCCCAACAAGTTAGCCACGACGGCATCTCGTACTAGCCCTAAAATACGCGAGATCATTGTCATTGCACTTACAATCATCCCAGAACGAAACAAACCTTTTGACACTATGAATCCATATTAAAAATCAGCAATTAAGTTAATTATGCCATAGTCTTTTTTATAAATCGCTTTAAAGCACTAGGCTGGAACCCCTTGCTTTGTTACAATAGCGCTATTAACTGCTAAAGCGGCAAATTGATGTTCGTTATAAGGAGCAGTTTTTCTTGGATTGTTAAAATTAAATTGACATTCATGATAAAAACAGGCATATTCCACGGCCTTTAATTTAAGCTTTATTTAAGATTGTTAGGAGCAAACCTTGGCTAACATCAAGTCTGCAAAAAAACGCGCTATCACAAGCGAAAAAAACCGTCAGCACAACGCAAGCCGTCGTTCAATGATGCGTACTTACTTCAAAAAAGTAATCGTAGCTATTGAAGCTGGCGATAAAGAAGCTGCACAGCAAGCTTTTTCTGTTGCTACACCTATCCTAGACCGTTACGCAACTAAGGGTCTAATCCACAAAAACAAAGCTGCTCGTCATAAGAGCCGTTTAGCTGCTAAAATTAAAGCGCTATAATTTGTTTTTGCAAGATTAAAAAAACCGGCTTTTGCCGGTTTTTTTTGCCCAAAATAAATGCGCCTATTAAACGTTATCAAGCTCTGGGTAAAACTTTTTCAACATCGCCGCAATTTTCTTTGGAGAAAATGGCTTAACTACAAATCCTTTAGCCCCTCTATCTATCGCATCCTTCACATTTTCAACGCCTGAATGAGCCGACACCATCACCACGTTTGTCTCTGGTGATAACTCATTAATTTGCGCAATAAGCTCTTTACCGTCGCCATCAGGTAGTTCTATATCTAAAAATATAATATTAAAATTGGCTGCACGACACTCGCTAATGCACTGCGCGGCCGTTGACGCCTCTTTTACATTCTCTATCCCTAAATGCATCAGGGTTTGACTCAAAAAGCTACGCACCGTACTAACATCATCAACTATTAAAATAGATAGCTGCGTATTCATATATAATCCTTATAGGCTAAAGCCATGTCTGCAAAATTGGTGATTTGCTTAAAATACAAATATTTACTTTATTATAGAGAGCTAAGCTAAAAAGGCCAGATTTGCTTTATGTCGAAAACCACAAAAAAGAGTCGCCGCAAAAAAATAAAACGATTACTGTTAAACCTACACCCACTAATAAGCTTGCAAACCTTGGCCCACAATTAAAGCCGCAATCAAAGAACACTAAGCGTGGTATCAAGCTGACCCTGTTTTTTATTTTCACGATATTATTACTTATACTTGTTTTAGTGCCAAAGCCAAGCTTACTTACTTATAAAAAATCATCTATGGTGAGCCAAAGTGTGTATTGGCCTGGGTTGTTTTCAAGCGAACCAAAACTACTGGACTCAACCCTCCACCCGCGACTGGATAAGGAGCATAGAACCCTTTACCTATGTATTGATTTACAGCAACCGCAGAGCTGCCAAAAATATCGAATTATTGCTGAGGAAGGAATATTTCCAGTATTGCTTACTTACTTTTAACATTAAAAAAACTAATCTGAAAATTTAAAATTACTTGGTTGAAAGCTGTGCAAAAGATCAACATAATGGCGCTCCTTTTTTCAACAACTGAACTATTGAAACGACCATGCTAAACGAGCTAGATTGGCTTTTAAATACATTACTACTTGCACTAGGTTTAGGTGCATTCTTTATTAACCAACTGACACTGCTTCGCGTTGCTGCGATTAGTGCTTGTGGTTTGTTATTCCTATCATTTAGCTTAGATCTTATGTCGTCGAGTATTATTTCAAATATGAGTTTAGTTTTGATCAACACATTTTACTTGTTCAAAGTTTATACATTTGGGCAATTTACTGTATCTCAACACTAATTACTTCCCCTTAGAATATTTTATAGCCCAGTTTTTCTGGGCTTTTTTTATCCCACAGCTTTAAAAATCTTGGGTCTTAGTTTGAACTAAGTTAAAATTAATCTCGTATTAGCCTATTTTGAGATAAGCCCATGCCGTTGTCAGATTTCGATTTATTCTTATCCTCTATGGAAGATGTTACCCCTATCAGTCACGACACCGTGACATTGCCACCTAAAAGCCATAAAGCAGCTATCGCTCAACAAGAAAAAAATAAAGCTGCACAATCAAATTTAAACAGTGAACAATTTAATCCGTTAGATGAACCACTTGAATTGCTCGACCCACTCGCCATATTAAGCTTTAAACGAGATGGCGTGCAAAGCCCGGTTTTTAAAAATGTAAGATTAGCTAAATATCAGCTCGATGCGACGTTAGATTTACACGGGCAACTTCTAAAAAATGCCTATGCTTCGTTGCAGGCCTTTATTAAAGATTGCCACAATCGCAATATAAGAATGGTTCTTGTTCGTCATGGAATAGGCATTAAAAATAAAGCCAAACCGGGTATTTTAAAAAGTTACGTAAATCAGTGGCTGCAAACAATTCCTTGTGTTTTAGCATTTCATACTGCACTCAGGCAACATGGAGGAAGTGGTGCAACGTATGTTTTATTGAAGAAAAGTGATGATAAAAAGCATCAAAACAGAGAAATTCACAGCAAGCGCAGTTAAACCTTGCTGTGCTAATAAGGGTTAGTTAAGCATCAGGGCTGCCGCATTAGCTTGATTAAACCACGCAGATATTCCTAATATAATGATGGATACAACCACAATGCTGATTTTTGCGCCCCCTTGACTGGGTTTCATAATTCATCCTATTTATTATTTTTGTTAGAACGGCTTTTAACAATAATAAAAATTACAAATGTTAACAAGCTGTTTCTGTTAAAAATTAAACAAATTGTTCATTAATAACCCTGAATTTTGTTAATACTATTATGTAATGGCTGTTTCGCTTGTAAGCGTAGGATGTTGCCTGCTATTTGTTCAATAACACTATCTAGATCTGACAGCGCAGCACAGTGCGGCGTTAAAGTAATATTTGGGTGCTGCCAATAAGGGTGTTCGCTTGGTAGTGGCTCACTGGCAAATACATCAAGCGTTGCTGCTCGTAAACGTGCGTTGTTGAGCACATCGAGCAAATCAGCTTCAACAACATGCTCACCTCGGGCCACATTAATTAGCACGGCGTGCTCAGGAAGTTGCTTAAGCAACTGTTGATTAATAATACCTTTAGTATTGCTAGTAAGTGGCAATAGGCAAATTAAATAATCGGTTTGCTCAAGCATCTGTGTTAAGCCGTCATCGCCATGGTAGTGTGTTGCTATCGTTGATATTTTAGGGCTTCGGCTCCAAGCACTAACTTTAAAACCATTATTAGCCAACCTGTAGGCACAAGCTTGGCCTAATTCGCCAAACCCTAAAATACTGACTTGATTGTGCTTATACGCTCTTTTGGGCTTCCATTCACTTTGCTGTTGTTTTAAAAAATATTCTTTTAATCGCAATTTTTGCGCTAATACATGAGTAAGTACATATTCAGCCATGTCGTTGGCTAACTGTTTATCGACAATGCGCACTACTTCAACATGTGCAGGTAGTAAACTTAAATCGATACTATCAACCCCAGCACCAAACGATGACACCGCTTTCAAATTTATCAACTTTAGCCATAAAGACGCGGGCGCATTCCAAGCCAGTACAAATTCTACACTTGCAAAATCTTGGCAATCATCAAGCTGCTCAATTTGAATATTGGGCAATTGCGATTGCATTTTTGCAATTAATTTTGTGTTATCTCGACCGGTAATCGCGACTAAAACTGACATGATGATTCCTTAAAAAGTAACCGTAAATAATAGTACTGGTATGGTTTAATTCAATAGTAAGTAAACGGTTTTAAAAAGTCACACAACTGACCGCGTATTGTCATATGCGCACTCTAAGCTAAACATATTGGCCTTAGCCTAGTATAAAAAGAGGTGCGTATGATCAGTGTAGATAAAGTAATAGCAACCAATTTACCACAGTTAACTAACTCATTTAAAATAAAAAACTGGTAAAAAAAGTCTTAGCTACTTATTACATGAACAAGAATTTACAAACTTTGCAACTGCCTATCCCCACCTTCAAGGAATAGAATTTGTAGAGCAAGTACTTGATGAACTTGACTTTGAAACTCGTTATAAAGCTAAGCAAATAGAAAATATTCCCAGTGAAGGAAAAATTGTCATTATTGCAAACCACCCTATCGGCTCCTTAGATGCGCTTGCATTAATTAATGTGTTATCAACGGTAAGAGCCGATTTAAAAGTGGTGGCTAACCGTATGTTAATGACCGTTGACGCCATGCATTCGTTATTACTACCCGTTGATAACCTATCAGGGCAAAGTAAAAAACAAGAGCTGAGTAATATCCACCAGCACTTAAAAAATGAAGGAGCGTTACTTATTTTCCCTGCCGGTGAAGTTTCTCGACTTCGTCCTACGGGTATAAAAGACTGCAAATGGAACAGTGGCTTTTTACGCATTGCTAAAAAGGCTAACAGCCCTATTTTGCCTATCTATATTAAAGCCAGAAATAGTCCGCTGTTTTACGGCGCATCAATGCTTTATAAACCACTGGCTAGCTTATTACTGGTAAAAGAAATGTTTAAGCAACGTCAAAAATCACTCGAGTTTGAAATTGGCGCTTCCATTGCTCCTGAGTCTTATTTAATCCCAGACTTAAAAGACAAAGAAGTGGTTGAGCTAATCCGTAAGCAACTATATCGTTTAACCACAAAAAAAACGCTACCATTAAAAACTCATGCTCCGATCGCCTCTCCTGAATGTAAAAAAGAATTAAAAAAAGCCATAGAATGCTGCGAACATTTAGGTAAAACCAGTGATGGCATGGTGATTTATTTGTACCAATATCAAGGAAGCTCTCCCTTATTTCGTGAACTGGGCCGCTTACGAGAAATCGCTTTTCGGGCTGTAGGTGAAGGTAGTGGAAACCGCCGAGACATAGATAAATACGATATGCACTATCAGCACTTAGTATTGTGGGATGAACATGCACTAGAGTTGGTGGGTGCTTACCGATTAGCTTGTGCACAGGATGTGATTGAACAACACTCACAAAGTGGGCTTTATACCGATAGCCTATTTAATTATACCCAAGATATGACTCCTTATTTTAAACAAGGCATAGAGCTAGGCCGAAGCTTTGTACAACCTAAATATTGGGGCAGAAAAAGTCTCGACTACTTATGGTATGGTATTGGCGCTTTTATAAATCGCTACCCTCAATACCGTTACTTATTTGGTGCGGTGAGTGTGTCAAACGCACTACCTGAGCAGGCAAAGTCTTTATTAGTGCATTATTATCAGCACTATTATGGCTGTGAAAAATCACTCGCAACGCCTAACAATGCTTTTCGTCACACAACTGATCAGCAAACTCAGTGCACTAACTTGTTCGAGGGTAATAATATAAAAGAAGATTTTGTAGAGCTTAAACACATACTCGCTAACATGGGCACGCATGTACCCACACTATTTAAACAATATACAGAGCTATGCGAACCAAATGGCGTTAAATTTTTAAGCTTTAGTATTGATCCACAATTCAATAATTGTATTGATGGCCTAGTATTGGTTGATCTTGAAAAAGTAAAACCAAGCAAAGCAAAACGCTACTTGGGTACTGATAAATCAGCATCAGCAAGTTAAAGCGTTAACCCTTAATCGAATAACTATTAAAGCGGCATTAAGCGGCGCTTTAATAGTTATTAATACTTCAAGGCTGAGTAAAAATACCATCGAGTAATTGCGTATAAATCTTTTCTATTTCTAACAAGTCGCAAATCGGTACATGTTCATTAACCTGATGAATACTATGGTTTCGTACCCCACACTCTATGACTTGTGTTGTTTGCTGTGCAAAAAATCGTCCGTCCGACGTCCCACCACTGGTGCTTAATAAAGGATAATTCCCCGTCACTTTAAAAATTGCCTGCTCTAACTGAGCGAGTAAGCAACTCTCAATCTTATGGCTTGTATAATAGGGTTCACATGGACGCTCCCACTGTATAACCAAATGCTCGCTGAAATCCTTCAGTGCAGCAAACACACGTTGCTTAACATGTTTACTTTTATACCCATGGCTATAGCGAATATTAAAAGTAATATCACACTGAGCTGGCACGAGGTTATCTAACACATTATCAATATTAATACCGGTGACTTGCAGCGTTGTTTTTGAACTAAGTTCATCTAAAGGCCAGTCTATTTGTGTGAGCCTGTTAACCACTTCAGCACTGATGTGCGCAGCATTAATGGTATTCTCAGGATAGGCTACATGCCCAGCCTTTCCTTGAATAGCTAATCGCGCAGATAAGGCTCCACGTCGACCATTTTTTATAGTGTCACCTACCTGCAGGTGGCTGGTTGGCTCACCAACAATACAGCCATCAAGCACAACGCCCTGTTGTGCTAATCGCTTGGCAATCAACACAGAGCCATGCTCCGCCTCACCTTCTTCATCTGAGGTGATCAGCCAAAATAATGTTCCCTGCTTTTGCTGCGCGCTGTTTATTAGCGTCTGCGTTGCGCTAAGCATGGCGGCAATGCCTCCTTTCATATCGGCGGCACCACGCCCATAAATCGCATCGTTAATTATGTGTCCATCAAAGGGATCGGCTAACCAGCCACCTTGCCCTGCGGGTACCACATCAATATGCCCAGAAAATGCCACCACAGGGCCTGCCCCAAAAGTTATTTTTGCAATTAAGTTTGTCACATTATTAGAACTAAATTGCTCTGTACTAAAGCCTAACTCAGTAAGATGGTTCGCAAGCCACTCAATGCCACCAGCTGAGTTAGGAGTAATCGATTTAAATCGGATCAGAGTTTTTAAGTGACTCACTGTTTTTAACTGTGCAATAGTTAAGTACGGCGCTTGTGCTTTTGTATTGATAGCTTTTGTCATAATAAACACACCTCGTTTTAGCAGTGTATTTATTACAACGACTTTTTATGACCGCATTATGAATTTACTTGCTAACGTGCGCCCTCTTCTATTAATGTTTCTCGTGTAACCTGCACTATGTGCTTATCTTCTTTGGTTAACTTGGTTTTTTTCCAAGAACCACGCATAAACCATGCAAATGCTATTAATGCGATGGTTATGTTAGTAATTGCAAAAGAATACCAAATGCCTTGATCGCCAAGTTCAGTATGATTAGAAAGAATATAAGCGGCGGGGAACTGCACTACACATTGTGATAATAATGCGATAACCATGGCGTTGAGCATGTTTCCAGAGGCACGAAAAGCAGCAACAATACAAAGCTGCACCCCAATTCCACCCCAACTTAAGCACATTACTTGCACAAATTGCGCCCCATTAGTAATAACGTCATTATCGTCAGGAATAAAAAATGCAACTAATGAATCTGCATATAAATATGCAATGGCGCCAACACATGAGAGCCCTAACAAGCCCCACACACTAGCAAGTTTAGTGATCTGCTCAGCCCGCTTGATATTACCAGCCCCCATATTTTGCCCAACCAAGGTTGATACCGCCATTGATAAGCCCATAGCGGGGATCATTACCATTTGCAAAATATTAGAGCCAACACCATAAGCAGCAATTGTCGTTGTACCAAAGCTGGCAACTAGAAATGACATGATGATCAAACCAAATGCACGTGTCGATAATTCAATAGAGCCAGGCGCTCCCAAGAAAAAAGCGCGCTTAATATAGTGCCAGTCGGGGTAAAAGCTTTTTAGCTGTAATTGAATACCATGGCGACCACGTAAAAATATAATGATGCCCGCAAGCGCCGCTAAGCTCTGTGTAACCAATGTTGCTAGCGCAGCGCCCATCACACCAAGCCCCTCAAAACGACCATAACCAAATATAAATAACGGATCGAGTATAAAATTAAGTAACACGGTTGTGCTGACTATAATTAACGGCACCTTAGTTTGCCCAATACCCCGCATTAGCGATTGAAACATGGCATAAATAAATACAAAAATAACGCTAATAAAAGATACATGCATAAACTTTAACGCATCACTATATACGGCTTCTTCAACCCCCAGTAAGGTTAAAAAATAAGGTGATAATGCATAACCTAATAAACCAAGTAATAATGCAACTAATGTCACCATTAACACCGTTTGCGCTGCAACATGGTTGACCTTATCTTGTTGGCCTGCCCCCATGTATTGTGCCGATAAAATCGCCCCCGCCATAGCAAAGCCTGAACCTATCGCAATAACCAAAAATGTGACGGGCGTACTTATAGATACAGCAGCCACTTGCGCAGCCCCTAATCGGCCAACCCAAAAAGCATCTGTAAGCTGATAAGCAGACTGCAAAATATTAATGAGGATAATCGGAATGCCTAATTTTAATAGCGCTTTGGCAATAGAGCCTTGAAGAAATAGTTGACCAGAGGGAGTCATGAGGCCGCTTACTTGTATTAAATCGTGAACATAGCGTTAGTTTAACAAACCTAGCTGATTATATTCTGAATACTTCGTTTACGGCTGGTATTTATATGATCAGTCAATAATTTTTAAGCACGAACTGACTAAAAGTTTAATCTAAATCAATAAATAGAAGCTCTTTACTCACAGGCTTTTTAAACTTTGATCTAGAACAGGTTTTTATTTTTAACCTCGAGCAATAATAGCGCCATCAACAAATAGTCACACAGTAGTTCACGGAGAACAACATGAAAACTAAACTAAGCATTGCAATACTTACTTCTTTACTGGCTCTTTCTCCTGCAGCACACGCTAACTTTAGCGTTAATGTTGGCGCAATTAATGTTAACCCAGATAACGATGGCTCAAAGATTAACGAAGCACCTACTCTTGGTTTAAAAGGTGATTCAAATACTCAGTTAGGTATTACTGTAGATTACGCATTTAACGACCAATGGGTGTTAGAGCTTATTGCAGCAACGCCGTTTTCTCATGATGTAGAAGGTACGGGTGGTTTAGCTGGTAATAAGATTGCCGACATTAAACATTTACCACCATCATTGGTTGCACAATACCACTTTTTAGATAGCAGCTACGCACTTCGTCCATTTGTTGGTGTAGGTATTAACTATACGACGTTCTTTGACGAGCAACCTTCTGCAGCACTTAAAGCAACCTTAGGCACTAACGATGTGGAAGTAAAACTAGATGACTCATTTGGTTTTGTTGCTCAAGTAGGTGCTAACTACAAGATTGATGAGAAATGGGGCCTACACGCTATGGTATCTATCATGGATATCGATACCGATGCGACTGTTTATGCTAATGGTGCAAAAGCATTAACTTCAACCGTGTCACTTGACCCTGTTGTAGCTATGTTTGGTCTTAAATATTCGTTTTAATAACGATTATGTGTGTGTTAAAAAGGCCGTAAGGCCTTTTTTTTGCGTGTAATTAACGAGGTAAGTTATTTACTTTTTTTGCTCAAGCATTTCTTTCCAATGAATTATTTCTGCCGGTAAAATAGGTGCTACGCCTTCAAAACCAGCAACCTCCAGCATATGCTCAACGCTTACCACCCCTTTTTTACTTTTAAATACGCCACGTACATAGGCAATTGCATGTAAGCCACGCTCTGAATGAAATTTTTGTTCAATATAAAAGTATTTATGATCCCAACCGACTAAACGGGTACTAATGGTAAAGCGCTGCATAGGCTTAATATCACGGATATAAGTAATGGCGGTTGCATTAACAATAGGAAACCAACGACGCTTCATTATTTGCTTTAGTAAGCCGACTCGCTCAGTCATCCATGTGCGCGATAAGTCCATCATTGCTAAATAGCGTGAATTAGTTAAGTGTAAATTAATATCACAGTCACTTGGCAGTGCTTTGTAGTCTATATCAACCGTGTCTAACAATGATTGATAATCACGATTACGTTTAATTTTGAAAAATAATAGCAGCAGTCTAAAATATAAGTTCACAGTAGAGGTCTTACCAGTTTGTTTTTTGTGAGTGTATCATAGCAATTGATCCCCTAGGGTATTTTTACACCAAGGGGCCAATCACTAAGAAAGGTTGTTTTAATATCTATCTTTAAACTTTAACCGTTTTACGGTTAATACCGTAATCACGTAGTTTATTAGCTACTGCTGTATGACTCAGCCCTAGGCGCTTAGCTAACTGACGTGAACTTGGATAAGCTGGATAAAGCTTACGCAATAAGGTAGCTTCAAAACGCTTAACCGCTTGATCAAGCGAGCCCTCAAAATCAGACTCTAAATAGCCTAAATCATGGGTAAACGTCGGCAGTTGTAAATGCTCAACGCGCAGTTCACTGTCTTCTAACAAGGATACCGCACGGTAAATAGCATTTTCTAATTGGCGCACATTACCTGGCCATGGGTAATCTTGTAAAAACGTTAAACACTCTTCAGATAACTCAGGCACAGTATGGCCATTTTGCTGCGCATATTTTTGAATAAAGTGCTCAGCAAGTGGGCCAACATCGGCTTTACGATCTCTCAATGGTGCAATTTCTAACGTTAGTACATTAATGCGATAGTATAAGTCTTCTCTAAATACGCCTTCTTGCACCATTGCAGGTAAATCTTTTTGGGTAGCAGCAACTATGCGAACATTTACTTTAACTTCGTTTTCGTCGCCTACTTTTCGAAACGTACCGTCTTGTAAAAAGCGCAGTAATTTAGTTTGGAGCTGAGTCGACATTTCACCCACTTCATCTAAAAATACTGTTCCACCATCCGCTTGTTCAAGTACACCGCGTTTAGGCGCTGCGTTTTCTTCATATCCGGCGTAACCAAAAAGTTCTGACTCGGCAACATCATCTGGTAACGAGGCACACGATAAAGCAATAAACGGTTTTACTGAGCGGTTAGATGCATAGTGACAAGCTCGCGCTAGTAACTCTTTACCCGTACCCGTTTCACCCGTAATAAGAATGGGGGCTTCAAGTTGCGCCATTTTTCTCGCTTCGCGCACCACACGACGCATCGCCGTGCTAAAATTATGAATAGTCGCAAAGCTTTCTTGGCCATAGCGTCTAAATGCACTCACTTGTTGGCCTAGACGGCTTTGCGATTTTATATTAATTACCGCACCCGCTAACACATCCCCCTCACTGCCTTGTGGTACAGCAATAGGTAAAATATCGGCAATAAAGTCTTCACCTGCCACTTCTACACGGGTAGTTTGCCCCAGTACTTCTTTGCCCTCTAACCAACGGGTAAAATTAAAACCTTTAAGTAAATTATTGATATTGGCGCCAATAACTTCTTTTTCTGTTAGCTGTAAATCTTTACACGCCGCGTCGTTACACAGACGCACCCAGCCTTTAGCATCAATAGATATAACGCCATCGGGAAGTGCTCTTAATAAGGTGTTTAATTCATTGTGCTCACGTTCAGACGGTAAAAACGCGGTCGTGCGTACATCATGTACACCATCGATTAAGCGAATAGACGGCATAATTTTTTGAAATTGTTCAAATTCAATCTCAGGAAAACTCACATACATACGACAATTTACTGAGTCGACTTCAATCCCTTTTAAGTCAACATTGTAGCTAACTAAAATATTAAGAATCTCTTGAGCAATACCAACTCGGTCTGCACAGTGAATATCTAAACGCATACACCCTCAGGTAAGGAAAAACTAGTTGGCGTGAATAATACGCTAACTCTGTTTACGAGCATAGTTTATTGTAAAGAAATTTGGACGGAAAAATATTTTTTAAATAGCTAAAGCGCTTTTTTTAAGCAATTAACGTTTCTAACCCTTGTTGTTCACTAAAAGTTGAGTTGATTGCAAGTAACCACTGTAAAGCGAGTTTGTATAAATTATGTTCTGCAGAGGCTTATCACTTCTGTACTTAGGTTAATGCTAAGCCATGTTTAATCTAAGCGGTGATTATTAAATTAAAGTAGTAAAGGTTAACTATTATTGAAAAATTTGGTAGCTGTAACTACCCGTAAAACAAAGCTTTTATTTGTTTTTTAAGGCGTGTTTAAACAATATAAAAGGTAACTTTGCAAAGACAATATTACCTATGATGTTAACTATCTTTTTTGATAAGTTTAGGTGTTTACTGCAGCAAATAGAGGTTCACATACTGGTATTTAACAATTACATAACCGATGTATGATAGCGCGCTCAACGCTTCCCCTCGCACAAAGGTCTATGTATACTTAAGCGCAATTGTAACTAGGATAAGGGTGTGACTCTTACCTAAACGTATAGCTGCGTTTAGCAAACCATTACCTTAGCTGCATAAAAAACACTGATGATCGAGCATTTATTATACTTTTTAGAAGTAAAAATTTAGCTAAATAAAAAACCACAAGGTCATCAAAACAATAATGAATTAGGAAGTAAATATGAGTTCAAATTCTGACAGTGGCTGGTTTGGTCACCCTAAAGGACTTTCAACCCTGTTTTTCACAGAAATGTGGGAACGAATGAGTTACTACGGTATGCGAGCGATGCTCGTATTATTTATGACAGCAAGTTTACAACAAGAAGGCCTAGGATTTACCGTTGCTTCTGCTGCTGCAATTTATGGCTTATACACAGGTTCAGTATACTTTTTAGGTTTACCTGGTGGTTGGTTAGCAGATAGATTGTTTGGTGGCCAAAAAGCAGTATGGTATGGCGGTGTTATTATCATGTGTGGCCATATTATTTTAGCCGTGCCACATGAATATTCATTTTTTATTGGTTTGATCTTTGTTGCAACAGGTACTGGTTTACTTAAACCTAATATCAGTGCCATGGTAGGTCAGCTTTATACTGACGAAGATGAACGCCGTGATGGTGGTTTCGCTATTTACTACATGGGTATTAACTTAGGTTCTTTAATTGGTTACTACGTGTGTGGTTACTTTATGGAAAACGTAGGTTGGCACTGGGCATTTGGTGCGGCGGCTGTTGGTATGGGTATTGGTTTAATTCAATACAAGCGCACACTTAAAAACTTACCAGATCACAGCGCATTACCTGCTAACCCATTAAGCCCTAAAGGTACTTCGCGCGCATGGGGCGGTATTGCTGCGTTTGTTATTGCGACCGCCGGTGTTACCGCTGCTGCGATGACGGGTGCGATTGTAATTAACCCGACTATTGTTGCAGGGTACACCGCAGTTATATTTACTGTTATCTTTTTCGTTTACTTTGGCCTTATTTACTTTAAAGGCAAACTAACCGACGCTGAAAAGCAAAGAATGTGGGCGCTATTTTTAGTCTGTGTCGCTTCTGCGTGTTTTTGGTCTGGCTTTGAACAAGCGGGTTCTTCATTAAACCTATTTGCTCGTGACTACACAGACCGTCTTATTGGCACATTTGAAATTCCAACGACTTGGTTCCAATCTTTAAACTCGCTATTTATTATTGCCCTATCACCATTTTTTGCCGCTCTTTGGATTAATTTATCTAAGAAAATGGTATCGCCTACTTACAGCGTAAAATGTGCGTTGGGCTTAGTTATTATGGCTTCAGGCTTTTTAGTTATGTTTATGGCAGCGCATTACGCAGCTGAAGGCTTAAAAGTAGCTCCTTACTGGCTGGTTACTACGTATTTCTTACATACAGTGGGTGAGCTTTGTTTAAGCCCAGTTGCATTGAGTGCGGTAAGTAAATTATCTCCTCGTCGCTATACGGGTCAAATGATGGGTGTATTTGTACTGACATACTCAATTGGTAACGTAATTTCAGGCTTACTTGCTGGTAACTTTGATCCTAACAATGTTGCAGAAATTCCTAACCTTTACTTACAAATTGCATTATTTAGTATCGGTGTAGGTATCATCTTAGTGCTGATGAGCTTCAAAGCTAAGGTATGGGAAAAACAAGGTTTAGAACAAACCGCACCAGCACAATAATTTAGGTTTATCACAGTGCGTAATTATGCGCTTTGACTAATGATATTAAATACCCCCTGCAGCTAACTGCAGGGGGTATTTTTATGGCTAACTAACCTAATTGTTACAATGTAATACTACACAGTAAATGAAGTTAGTGAATCAAATCCTCAGTATCTATTGCTTTGTTAATGTTGTGAGCAGCTACGCTCAGGTTGAGTGTAAACAATAAAATACAAAAACCACTCTTTTTTTAGTATGAAAAAACTAAAAAAACAGATGGGTAATTAAATTTAAAAGCAATAAATTCAATAACATAAATAAAAAATACGTACATTATCCGAGCTGGCTAATTTTTACTTACCTCGGCACGTATGTAAATAAATATCATACTTTGCTAACCGTCCCGTAAAATTTACACACGCGCTATTTACTAAATAACAACACCCTCTTCCCCAAAGCAGTAATCTGGTTAATCATGCAGGCAATACGATAACTAATAATCGCAGTGCTTAATTGCGGGAGTAATTATAATGAGTGAAGTAAATAATCCTTTAGGTTTGGTTGGTATTGAGTTTACTGAATACGCAACACCCGATGCCGATTACATGGACAAAGTGTTTACCGATTTTGGTTTTTCAAAATTAAAAAAATTCAAAGGTAAAGACATTGTTTATTACAACCAAAACGATATTCATTTTTTACTAAATAATGAACGCGACGGCTTTTCAGCTGAGTTTGCTAAAAACCACGGCCCAGCAATTTGTTCTATGGGCTGGCGTGTAGAGAACGCTCAAGCAGCGTTTGAAGCAGCGGTTAAGCGTGGCGCTAAGCCTGCCACTGATGCAGCTAATAAAGACTTACCATACCCTGCTATTTACGGCATTGGCGATAGCTTAATTTACTTTATTGAACAATTTGGAGATAAAGGCTCTATTTACGATAATGATTTCGAAGATCTGAGCGAGCCAAACAAAGTAGATAGTAAAGGCTTCTTACGTATCGATCACTTAACCAACAACGTATATAAAGGTACTATGGAAACATGGGCTAACTTTTACAAAGACGTGTTTGGTTTTACCGAAGTACGTTACTTTGATATTAAAGGCCAAAAAACAGCCCTGCTTTCATATGCATTAAAATCACCATGTGGCACATTCTCTATCCCAATCAATGAAGGTAAAGGTAACGACAATAACCAAATTGATGAATACCTAGGTGAATACAATGGCCCAGGTGTGCAGCATTTAGCGTTTTTAACTGACGACTTAGTAAGCTCACTAGATAAGCTAGATAAATCAACTATCGCTACTTTAGATATTATTCCAGAGTACTACGATACTATTTTTGACCGTGTGCCATGGGTTAAAGAAGACAAAGAAAAAATCCGTGAGCATCAAATTCTGGTTGATAGCCAAAGCGAAGATTGCTACTTACTGCAAATTTTCTCTAAAAACTTATTTGGCCCTATCTTCATTGAAATGATTCAACGTGTTGATGATGGTGGCTTTGGTGAGGGTAACTTCCAAGCACTGTTTGAGTCAATTGAACGTGATCAAGAGCGCCGCGGCGTTTTATAAGCAAATAAAGCAACTTTAAAAAGCAGCGTATTTCGCTGCTTTTTGTCGTTTAATCGTAATTGAGAGGTAAAACTATCTCTCTGTGTGTTTAAATCGCGCTTTTCATCACCATATAGCTAGGTAATAGATGAAATTAACGGGTGCTATATTCTTATTTAATAAATTGATATTTATACTGATAAGCGCGACCAACTAAACCAAAGGAAATGTAATGAGTTTAATTAACGAAACCCATGATATAAATTTAACTAGCTGGGTAGCATCAGCAAATGATGCACAATGTGACTTCCCTATTCAAAACCTACCTTTTGCAGAAGTACGTCGCAAAAACAGCAATGAAGCTTTTCGTGGTGCTGTTGCCATTGGCGACCAGGTTATTGATTTAGCAAAAGTAAATGAACTCGGTATTTTTTCAGGTGATGCCCAAACAGCCGTTGCATCTGCAAGTAACCCGACTTTGAACGAGTTTATGGGATTAGGTGAGCAATATTGGTCAGCACTTCGTTTAGCACTGTCTAAAGCATTACGTGAAGGTTCTGCTCATCAAGAGCAACTAGCACAAGCGCTTATACCTCAAAGCGAAATTGAATTTGCTCTACCATGTCGCATTGGCGATTACACTGACTTTTACACATCGATTTATCATGCCACGGCCGTAGGAAGTTTATTCCGTCCTGATAACCCATTACTACCAAATTACAAATGGGTGCCGATTGGTTATCATGGTCGCTCATCGTCTATTGGTGTGTCTGGTCAGCAGTTTCATCGCCCTAAAGGACAAACTAAAGCGCCAGACGCAGAAGTTCCTTCATTTGGTCCATGTAAACGCCTTGACTACGAGCTAGAACTAGGTATTTATCTAGGTAAAGGTAATGAGCTTGGCGATGCTATTGCAATTGAAAATGCTGAAAAGCATGTATTCGGCTTTTGTGTTTTCAACGATTGGTCAGCACGTGACTTACAAGCATGGGAATACCAACCGCTTGGTCCATTCTTAGCTAAAAACTTCGCATCAACCGTGTCTCCATGGATTGTAACCACCGAAGCACTTGCACCATACAGAACAAGTTGGACGCGTGATGAAAACGATCCGCAACCACTAGAGTACTTAGAATCAACGGCTAACCGTGATCAAGGCGCATTTGATATTCAAATGGACGTTAAAATTCAAACGCAAAAAATGCGTGATGAAGGCTACAACCCAACTCAAGTGTCTAAGTCTAGCTTTAAACACTCATACTGGACTGTAGCGCAAATGGTAACTCACCATACAGTAAATGGTTGTAACTTTATGCCAGGCGACATGCTGGGCTCTGGCACGCAATCAGGACCAACTCACGAAGAAGCCGGTTCACTACTTGAGCTTTCTCGTGGTGGAAAAGAAAAGATTACGCTAAGCAACGGCGAGCAGCGTAGCTTCTTGGAAGACGGCGACAATGTAATAATGCGTGGCTGGTGTGAAAAAGAAGGTTTTGCGCGCATTGGCTTCGGCTGCGTAGAGAGTACCGTACTGCCAGCAAAATAATTTTAAAATCAATAAACTAGTAAAAAAGGGTTGCTGAGTAAGCAGCCCTTTTTTATTAATTAAGCCGCAGTTACAATTTTTTTCTGGCTTTTTTAGTTCAAATTGCTATCTTGAATCCGTTAATAGCCAGTATATATGTGACATGCCTGTATTTATAAAGTCTTTTTTTCATAAACATTTCCCAGCTCGCCAGCTGCTTATTCGCCAAAATGGTGAAGTTAAGCATGTTGTTTTGGCGCCTTGGTTACAAGTTTCTGTGCTTGCTGTTATTTTTATTGCTATTGCATGGATCAGTGTTTCTAGTATCCGTGTTTATATGCAAACACACCAAATCTCTCATATCGAGCAAACCCAGCTTGATAAACAAGTACAATGGCAACAAAAAGTAAAGCAACAGCAGGCACGCTATGCATTACAACAAGAACAATTAGCTGAACTTGAACAAAAACAAGCTTTACTTCAAGGTATGATAGAGTCACTTCCTGCTTCTATTAGTAAAGATGCGATTAAACTTGAAGAGCAGCTTGGCTCTCCTGTTAATGAGGGCGAGAGCGAATTTCATGAGCCGCTCGAAGAAGAAAAGCCACAAAACAAACACGCACAAAACGGTGTTGTCAGTTTTGAACAGCGCTATACTTTGCTAAATCAACAATACGACACTAATTTCACCTTATTAGCCGCGCAAATTAATCAACGTCACGATGCGATTATAGAAATACTACAAGGCACGGGTCTTGAAAATGCACTGGCGCAACATCTTGCTTTAAGCACACAAACAACGGCGCAAGGTGGCCCGTTAGATATACTCGATGAAAGTAAAATTCCTAGTTCCTTTCTCGCCATTGCAGATAAGCTACTGTTGTTAAACCAGCTTGAGAGCTTTTTAACAGCGCTGCCAAATACCCTGCCTTTACCTGCTGCTAAGTATTATATTTCCAGTAATTTTGGACTTAGAAAAGACCCAATGAATAAAAGGCGCGCTTTTCATAAAGGCATTGATTTAGCTGGGTGGCATAAAACAGAAATTTTTGCTCCTGCCGATGGCACGGTTCGTCGAGCGGGTCGTAATGGCGGTTATGGTAACTTTATAGAGTTAGAGCACAAAAATGGTGTCGTTACACGGTTTGGTCATTTAAACAAAATTAATGTTAAAAAAAGGTCAAGCTATCACAAAGCACGATGTCATTGGTTTAATGGGCAGTACCGGAAGAAGTACAAGTACTCATTTACACTATGAAGTATTAATAGACGACAAGCATGTCAATCCACTAAAAATAACAAAGGCGCTTTCTCGTGTTTGGTAAAAATAAACAAGCAAAAAAAGACTCATCCATTAAGCGAGTGAGTCACACTCCCTCAATCATTTCTAATGATGTGCGTATTACGGGCTCTTTGGTAAGCCAAGGTGAAGTACAACTCGACGGACGTATTGATGGTGACATTAAGGCCGAACATTTAGTGATTGGCACCTCAGGTGTTGTTGAAGGCGTTGTTGAGGCAAGCAGTGTCGTTGTTAAGGGTAAAATCATCGGCTCTTTAAATGCAAGTGAAGTAAAGATCGAAAATAATGCTCATGTGCTTGGCGATATATTTCATGACACCCTGAGCATAGAAGCAGGTGCGATTATTGAAGGCAGTTTAAAGCAGCGCTTTGAAAAAGAAGTCATTGAACATGCTAAAGATAAGCCAAAACCAGCTCACGACGTAAAAGCCATTGTTGATAATGAAGACAGCGGGCTTTCGTTTGTAAACAAGCAACCTGCAGCCAAAAGCTAGTTGTATTAGTTTAAATGGTTTAGCCTGCCTGTTGGCTAAACCATTAATCACCTCTTTAAAATCCCTTGGGCGGCTTATACGCTTACTTTTTCTGCGTTATATACATGGTTATGTCTGCGGTAAACACCAGTTCGTTACGCGTATTGTAAAGCTTTACCGGTACGACTAAATCTTCTTTATCAACCCACTGATGAGGCAGGTCAATCTCAGCGATAGCAGTAACATCAGTGTCGACCTTAGCCAAGTACTGTACTGTCATTCCCTTAGGGATCCAACGGTGGGTTTTATAAGGTACCGTTGCATCAACCATTACCCCCGCGCACAGCTCAGCTAAATTACATTGTGCAATCGCATGGATAGTGCCAATGTGATTGTGCACACGGCGAGTATTTTTAACCACAGCACTACAGTGCCCTGCTTTTAAATCTAAAATCGTCGGTTTCATAGAGCCAAAGTAAGGCGCTTTAAAACATACGGCTTTACTAAACAGCCAATTACCAAACGGCAGCTTTTTAAATTTATGCCATGTTTTTATTAGTGCAGACTCATTACTCATTATTGTTTTTCCATTGTCTTTGCTTAAAAAGCAAATTAACACATCGGATCAGTTTAAAGAAGTGTGATACTTAAACAAAAATAATCATAATAAAGTTAAAAGTAGGTAACATGTCTGATGCATCGGTCATAAGCCCTTTCTTTTTCATCAGTCGCCACTTAAAATACCGACAAAAGGAGACCTGATGCAAACACAGCCCGCTAAACCAAACTTAATTTTATTACTGATCTTAGCGTTACTCGTCATTTTTTGTCCTATGGGCATTGATATTTATTTACCTGCCTTTCCTACTATTGCAGAGCAATTTTCAGTGAGCGAAAAACAAGTACAGCAAACGGTGGCTATTTTTATGCTTACTGTTGGTTTGGGGCAATTAATTGCAGGCCCTCTTGCTGATCGTTTTGGACGTAAGCCGGTAGCCTTAACCGGTGTAACTTTATATGGACTGGCGGCATTAGGTGCATACTATGCTCCTAGCTTTTTAATACTGATGTTTGCTCGTGCAATTCAAGGGTTAGGCGCATGCGCCACCTTTGTTGTTGCTTTTGCAATAGTAAGAGATAAGTTTGGTAGTGAACGCAGTGGCCAAATAATTACCTACCTAAACGGGATCGTGTGCTTTATTCCAGCGTTAGCACCCATTTTAGGTGCGTGGTTAACCGTGCAGTTTGGTTGGCAAATGAACTTTCTATTTCTAACTGGCTTTGCATTATTGGGGTTTATTGTCACCTTATTCTTGTTCAGAGAAACACGCCCAGCAGACAGTCATTATCAGGGGCATATATTAGATTTAAGACGCTTTATCCCTATTATTTCAACTCCGTTATTTTTATTTAATAGCTTGCTATGTATGGTCACTATGTCGGCTATATTAGTATTTGTAACATTGGCTCCTGGTTGGCTTATTACTGAATTAGGGGGCAGCGTAGCCGACTTTACCTTTTGGTTCTCGCTTAATGCAGTGCTTAGTATTCTTGCTAGCTTTATCATGCCTCTTTACATTAAACGCCAACCAAAAAGAGCACTAAAAGCAGGTCTTGTGTTGTTAGTGAGTGCAGGCTTACTGATGCTAGTATTAAGCCAATATAAAACCCCATTAGCATTAATGATCCCTATGTTTATTGCTGCCTTTGGTTTTGCTTTAACACTTGGCTCTGCCGCTGGACGAGCTTTAAGTCTGTTCCCTAAGCAAGCTGGCACCGCCTCAGCTCTTTTAGGAGCGATGCAAATGAGTGGGGCAAGTTTATTGGTGTTTATTACTCAATATTTAAACTTATCTACACCCGAGCTTATAGGCACACACTTTTTATTATTAATTCCCTTTTCTTACTTACTATTTCGTTATACTAAATATGCTTAGCCGCTAAAGCGTTTTCTATTACTCTTCAATTTTGGCTAATTCAGGTTTTACCTGATTAGCCGCCCCTAATTCAAATACAAATGTATATTTTTTGTTTAATACTGGCTGCTTTAAAGTTAAATAGTTTTGTTTTTGTAGATAAAATAGCTTGTTTTCTGCTTTATATTATTTTACTGTCTGCTAAAGTTAACAATTAGTTAACCAATTAATTCTAGGATAATATAATATGAAAAAGAATAAACTCGCCTTAGCATTAGTTCTCTCTGGTATTTGTTCAGCAGGTGCTGCCCAAGCTGCGAACGATCGCTTCATCATCCAAGTTGATAATAATAAAAAAGGTGTTGTTAAAGCGCTGACTAAAAAACTAGGTGGTGACATTAAAGTAGATGGCAATGGATTCATTGCAGCCAAGTTTACTGGACAAGATTTAAGTAGCTTAAAAGGCCTGCTTAACAACCCGCATATTAAACTCATTGAAGAAGATCATAAGCGCGTTCCTATGTCATTATTTAACGATGATGTAGGTGATGCCATGCAGCAACAAATTACGCCATATGCGGTTTATCAATCACAGGTTGATCAAGTTACTTTTGATGCCAATGCCGGTATGAAAGTATGTGTTATCGATTCAGGCTTAGATAGCTCAAACCCTGATTTTGTTTGGGGTAACATTACTGGCGATAACGACAGCGGTACTGGAAATTGGTTTGATAATGGCGGTCCACACGGGACGCATGTCGCCGGTACGATTGGTGCTGCAGATAATAACCTCGGTGTTGTGGGTATGGCACCGGGTGTGGCAATGCACATTATTAAAGTATTTAACGAAGCGGGTTGGGGTTACTCATCTGATTTAGCTCAAGCGGCTGATTTATGTTCTCAAGCAGGTGCAAATATTATTAGCATGAGCTTAGGGGGCGGTGGCTCAAACAGTACAGAGTCAAATGCGTTTGCTAACTTTACTAATGCTGGCGGCCTTGTAGTTGCTGCAGCGGGTAACGATGGTAATAACGTACGTTCTTATCCTGCGGGCTACTCATCGGTGATGATGGTCGGCGCTAATGATGCCGATAATCAAATTGCTGACTTTTCACAATTCCCAAGCTGTTCATCTGGCCGTGGTAAACGCGCAACTAATGATGAAACAATTTGTGTTGAAGTAACTGCTGGTGGTGTTGATACTCTATCGACCTACCCTGCGGGCATGGCAACAGCAGCGAGTATGTCGGCTGATGGCACAGCATATAATTCATCAGCAATGGAAAATGCAGGTCAAATCACTGCGAGTACCTACTTTATGGGAACTGGCGAAACAGTTGATCCAGCGGCGGCTGGTAAAGTATGTATGATTGACCGCGGCGTTATTTCATTTTATGACAAAGTCGCTAACTGTGAAAACTCAGGCGGTGTAGGTGCGGTTATTATCAACAATGAAGCTGGCATGTTATACGCAACACTAGGTGATACCAACGATACTACAATTCCCGCTGTAGGCGCTGCATTTGAAGATCGTAACGCATTAGTTGCTAGTACAAACGTGACAATTAATATTGGCGCAACTGATTATGGCTTTATGAGTGGAACGTCAATGGCAACTCCTGCGGTTTCAGGTATTGCTGCGCTAGTATGGTCTAATCATAGTGACTGTACAGGCACAGAAATTCGCGATGCGTTAAAGGCAACTGCGCAAGATCAAGGGGCTGCTGGTCGTGATGATTACTTTGGCTACGGTATTGTAAAAGCGGCTGACGCTGATGCTTACCTTACAGCAAACGGCTGTGCGGGTGGCGATACTGGTGGTGTTGATCCAGAGCCAGGCGTAGATGCTATCTCTCTTAGCGCTTCAGGTTACAAATCAAAAGGCACTAAATTTGTTGATTTAAGTTGGAATGGCGCGGCAACAAGCCAAGTTGATATCTACCGCAATGGTAACAAAGTCATTACCACTGCAAATACTAATGCCTACACCGACAGCATTAATACTAAGGGTGGCGGCACCTATACATATCAAGTGTGTGAAGCGCTGAGCACTACGGTGTGTTCAAATAATATCACCGTTAGTTTTTAATAAATTTAGCACTTCATTATGTTTAAAAGCATAACGACTAGTTTTATAACAACTTAGTATCCTCAACTTAGCGGGCAATATGCCCGCTTTTTATTTTCCTCATTGCTTGATAAAATCACTTACCACTTCTTTTTCGTACTATTTAATGATCAACCCCGACTTTTTGCTCTCATTTTTACTCGCTAGCTTTTTAATGGCCGTTGCGCCTGGGCCATCAAACGCGTTTTTAATGGCGCAAACTTTTGCAAATGGGCGAAAAGCAGGTATGCAGAGTGCTTTTGGCTTTGCGTTAGGTGGCGTAGTACATACATTTTTTGCGGTTGTCGGTTTAAGCGCTATATTAAAGGCCTCTGAAACGGCTTACGCCAGCGTGCAATATGCAGGAGCAGCCTATTTATGTTACTTAGGGTTTATGATGCTTAAAGGCACCTTCAAGCCCCCCATTTGCGAGCAAGACGATAAGCCTCATGTTACCACCAGTAAAAACAAAAACGTGATGTTTCAAGCTATGATGACTGAAGTACTTAACCCAAAAGCCGCTTTGTTTTTTATTGCTTTTATCCCACAATTTGTTGACCCTAGCTTATCCTCGGCGACCTTTCAGCTGGCGTTTTTTGGGCTACTGTATCCAATCTTTGCTTTTCCTATCGACTGCACGTATATTTATTTCGGCGATAAAATAGCCCAGTTTTTTAAAAGTCACCCTAATAGCCAACTTTGGATAGATAGGTTCACAGGCATTGTATTTATTGCCTTGGCTATCAATTTATTACTCTAACTAATAAGAATCAGCATGGACCAAAAAATACAATCTCTTCCAGCTAAGAAAAACATAGCCCTTGTTGCACATGATGGAAAAAAAGCCGCGTTAAAATTGTGGTGTGAAAAACACACCCCAATGTTAAGTAAACATAAGTTATACGGTACTGGAACAACCGGACATTTAATAGAAAAAACCACTGGTTTGAATGTCGTGCAATTACTCAGTGGACCTATGGGTGGCGATCAGCAGCTAGGGGCTAAAATAGCGGAACATGAAATTCATGTGTTAATCTTTTTTTGGGATCCTCTGGCTTCTCAGCCGCACGACCCCGATGTAAAAGCATTGCTTCGTTTGGCCGCGGTGTGGAACATTCCTGTTGCCTGTAATGAAGTAAGCGCTGATATGTTACTAAGCTCACCACTTATGGACACCGAATTTGAGCGTTCTTTGCCAGATTACGAAAAGTACCTCGCAACCCGACAAATCTCTTTATAGCCGCTTATTTATAAAGCATATTCGCCCATTTAGTCAGGCCTGCGGTAACACTGCCAAAGTGATCACCATTAACCATTTTAATGTCGCCTAAGTGGGTTTTTAAAGCCGCTTTGATCAGTGGTGATTGCGCGCTACCACCCGTTAAATAAATTACATCTGGGGTGGTGTTAGCATCTGCAATGGCCTGTTTTGCTAATGTCACTATTTGGCTAATACTATCGTCAACGGCTAATGCTAATTCATTAATAGAAATATCTTTATCAAGTGATGAATCTAAAAATGTTAAATCACAATTAAAGCTTTCAGACGAGCTTAGTGCAATTTTTGCCGCTTCAGCTTGTTGAACTAATTGATGCCCTTGCTTATTTTGCTGTAAATGGATGAGACGTTTATATAAATCGGGAGCACTCACATCGCGTAGCTGTGCACTCAGTTCACGATAATGCTGAGCACTATAAAACTGACTTTGTAAATTCACATCGTTAATTTTACATGCTTGCCAAAATGCCTGATTAGGTAATGGTAAACCCGATTTAAAAGTACTGCCTAAGCCAAGTAACGGCATTAAACCATGGTAGCTCAGAGCAATATCTAAATCATTACCGCCTACTCGCTTTCCGCTATGTGACTAAAAAGTCTGCATCTCGCTGTTGTTTATTTCTAAAGCTGGGCCCCATTTGTACAAATGAACAGTCACTTGTACCACCGCCAATATCAATTACCAGCACTTTTTGGTCTTGCGTTAAATCACTTTCATAGTCAATCCCAGCGGCAAGTGGTTCATATAAAAATTCCACATCTTTAAAGCCGGCTCGGTTTGCTGCGCGTGTTAAAATACCCACGGCTTGTTGGTTTGACTGCTCACCACCAACCGCTTGAAAATTCACTGGGCGACCAATAACAGTTTGGCTCAGCGTATACCCTAACGATGATTCGGCACGTTGTTTTATTTTTAAAATCATTGCAGTGGCAATATCTTCAAAAAAATTAATTTGTCCTTGCTTTAAACCAGTAGCGCCAAAAAATGATTTAGGGGATTTTACAAAATAACCTTCTTCAGGAAATTGCACATATTCACTAATCGCCTCTCGGCCGATGAATAGAGTCTCGTCGCCGGCTTGTAGGTCTAGGTCTGATTTAATTCGCGCAAGCGTATTAAGTAATGGTTGGCGCGCGGTTTTATAGCCATGCTCATGCTCTGAGCCCTGCAAGTGCTGCGCTACAAAATCAACGACTAAGGCACTATGATGTGTGTATAACGTTGATGGAAGATAATGTTTGCCTTGCTCTAAAGGAATGAGCTGAACACGCTCTTCGTTTAAAACACCCATAGCACAATTAGAACTACCATAATCAAAACCAACGAACATAGATCACCAAACATCACTAAAAAGGCCGCGCAATTTAGCATAATTGCTAAAAAATATATACTGAATTGGCCTACACTCGTTATTTTTCGGGTCTTTCCCGTAAGAAGCTGGCAAAACGCGGCAAGCCATTTTTAGTGTACCCGTGGTATCGATAAGTAATTGTTGCGCCTATAGCTGGCGGATACTTTCGCTCTTTATCGCTAAAACCCGTACCAATAGAAAATGTCAGCCCTTGTTTTGTCTGTACTTTCAATGCACCAAGCATTCCTGCGTATTTACCTTTACCCGGTAAATGTTCAATCACTAACGCTTCGGCATCTAAATAAGGCTTGAGTTTTAACAATGCACTAGAGCGACCAGTTGTATGCTTAGCCTCTGCTAAATGAAGCATAACGCCCTCGCCGCCTTGTTTAGTAACCTGATTAAAATAATTACTGAGTTGCTGATTGTCGCTAAATTGATATTGCTTAACCGCTTTAATATGGGGACTATTTAGCTTAGTAATAAGTGACAAGTAATTTTGATAACGACGGTGAAAAGGCATGCTTGTATCTGGCATATCAAACACCTGATAAGTAACGGTTTGCCATTGCAAATCGTTGGGTATTTTTGTTCTGACAATACCACTGAGTACAGAAAATTGACCTCGTTTGGTCCATAACTCACCATCTAACCAAATATCTGGCAAAGGAGCGGTAAACCACTCAGGCGGGTTTATGGAGTTGCCTTGACGGGTTACAAACTGCTTTCCCGTCCAGATTGCTCTAACTCCATCAAACTTTTCACTCACCAAATATTGGCGAATATCCTCATGCTTAGTTTCATCGTAAACATTAGCAAGTTGCACTGGAGGCAATTGCGCCAATAAGCTAGCACTAAAAAGGATTAAAAAAGTAAACAGCGTTGCTTTAATCATCACCATTGCTGCATCCTTGCAAATTTTAATATGGCTTAAACTATAGTTGAGATTGAAGCCATTGCCAAAATTCTTCAAGGCTTTGCATTTGCTGTGTTGCTTTACTAAAATCATGCTCCTGTGTATGTTTATTAGCGATAGCGACTACAGCTAAAGCAGCATTATTCGCTGCGGTTACACCGGTGAGAGTATCTTCAACGGCAATCGCATTTTGTGCAGCAACCTGCATACTTTTAAGTGCTAATAGATAGGGATCACCGGCAGGCTTTGGATTAATTACATCATCTTTAGTTACCACGGTATCGAATAAATCATAAAACCCTAATCCTTTTAGTATTGGCTCTGCTTCATGCCTTGCGCTGCCTGTTACTAACGCCATTTTTAAACCTTGCTCTTTAGCCGCTAATAGAACATTTTCAGCATAAGGCATTAAAGGCGGTAAATTGGTTTTAACGTACTCACTAAATAAACGATATTTTTCATCCGCTAAATAGCGGCTACTTACAGACAAGTTATGAACTTGTTTTATTTCCTTTGCAGCGTCAATAGTGGGACGTCCCGAAAAGCGCCGACAAAAATCATCTTCTTTATAACACACACCAAAAGGCGCAAGTAATTGGCTCCAGCAGTTATAGTGCACACTTTCCGAGTCAACTAAAGTGCCATCCATATCAAATAATACCGCTTCAATTGACATACTTTTCTCCTGGTTATTTAACCTAAACTTTGGGTAATAAAAAAGGTGCCTAGGCACCTTTTAATAATTTGTGTTACTCAGCCAAACCTGCTGGCGGCTCAGCATAAGCGTCTTCGCCGGTATCTACATCAACTAACTCATAACCTCGGGCTTTGCGCATTACTTTAAGTATCGGCTTTTCGAAGGCGGTTTTTAAGCGCTCAGCATCATCTTTTAACGCATCTAATGTGGTGCCAAATGGTGCTGCACCAGTCTCTGACCAGTTAGTTACTTTACCATTTAAGTTATATTCCACTTCGTGTATTTGATATTGCGCCGCTTCATCTTTGGTTGCTTCACAATAAATTACACGGTAATTCCAAAATCCAGCCATTACTTTTTCTCTTTAATAAACATATGGGCGCTACTTTAGCAGCTCTACAAAAATAAAAAAGCCTGCACTAGGCAGGCTTTTATCAATAATTACAATTTAACGTTAAATTTATCGATTAGAAAAAGTTAACTTTAAATTCAGCGCCAATATAACGCTCTTCGTTAACCATGGCTGTATTGTTGTTAAAATCAACACCACCAATTGCTTGCTGCTCGTCAAACATATTACGCACGAATGCTGATACTTCATATTCGTAGTCGCCTTGCGCCCATGCATAACCGGCACGTAGACCAACTTCAGTTAGTGGCTTACCTTCAAACTCAACTGATTCATATAAGAAAAAGTCAATTTCACTGCGGTACGACACATCAGCGTAAGCAAAGAAATCACCTTCAGCGAGTTCTTTAGTGTAACGAAGTGTGATGTTAGAGATCCACTCTGGTGCATGCGGTAAGCTGTTACCATCTAAAATAGCACGATCTTCAGGACCAAATGCACCTGGTACTTGGAAGGTAGGATCAGTAACAGTACACTGTGCACACACTGCAACGGCTAAATCTTTGTCTTTAAGCTCTGTTTTGTTGTAACTTAAATTAAACGTTGCATTTAGTTCATCCGTTAACACCCACTCAGAATCAATTTCGAAACCGTAGCCAGTTGTTTTATCAGCATTTAATAGGCGGTTAAAGTTAGCACCACCACCTACAGCAGTTAGCTGTTGGTCATCCATAGTGTAATAAAATACGGTTGCATTTACGCGGCCTTGGCCATCTAACACATCAGATTTAATACCTGTCTCGTATGACGTAACAGTTTCTGAATCAGCAACGGTTACTTCATCACCAAATAAGATACGACCCTGAAGACTTGGTGCACGGAAACTGTTAGCAATACGACCATACCAGTTTACGTCATCGTTGATTTTGTAGTTAGCTGATAAATCCCAGCTTACGTGATCATCGCTAACATTTTTTTCAATGTAAGTAGCAGCACCACCTACAGGGCTAAGCGTACGATTTGCTGAGAATTCTTTCTCATCGTCTGAATAACGAAGGCCCGCGGTTACTTTCAAGTCATCAGTAATGGTGTAATCAACTGAGCCGAATACAGCCCATGCTTTAGTATCTTGCTGCTGACTAACAAAACCGTTTAATACGCCATTATTGGCTGTATCATAGCTAAAGTTTTCAATCGTTAATGCTTCGTCGAAGTAAAAAACACCCACCTGGTAATTTACGTCACCGGCAAAGTTGCTTGATAAGCGAAGTTCTTGCGTGTATTGGTCTTGATCTGGAATACCATCAGCACTTTCTGAAGAGAAAGGAATAAAACCAGGGCCCATTGCAACTGGAACATCATTGATAGAGAACCCACCGTAGCCACCATCGATGTCAGCACGAGAGTAAATTTCTGCACTTTCCCAACCAGAAATTGACGTTACTGTATGATTAGCTAAGTCCCACTCAAGCTTAAGGCTTGCACCTTGCGATTCCACTTGCTGCGTCGCACGAGATGCGGCATCGTGATACACCACGTCATTTTCAAAACCATCAACTAAATCGTTAGTACCAGGTTTGATAGTGTTAGCACGAAAGGCAATTGGAGAGCCATCTAAATCACGAACATGGTAATTAAATAATCCAGTGAAATCGTCACCTTCATATAAAAATTGAATACGGGCTGCTTGTTCAGTGTAACCACCTAAAGCATCTTTTTGCTCAAAACCTGGTGCACGATTATCAATGTAATCGTCTTTATCTTGCCAAAGTACTGAAACACGTGTTGATAAACGATCTGTTAATGAACCACCAACAGCACCTTCAAAGTCAACAGCACCACGGCTACCGTAAGAAACAGCGCCATAACCTTCAAATTCTTGGCTTGGTTTAACAGTATCAAACTTAACTAGACCAGCCGGTGTGTTACGACCAAATAGTGTACCTTGTGGGCCACGAAGCACTTCAACACGTGCTACGTCAAATACCGGGAAGCCTTTTAAGATTGCGTTTTCTTGTACAATTTCATCAACCACAAGTGACACTGGTTGCGAAGCATTCAAATCGAAATCAGTGTTACCAAGACCACGTACATAAAAGCGTGGGAATGAACGGCCAAATGAAGATTCAATAGATAAACTTGGGATTTTCGCATTCATAAAACGAATATCCATACCAGCTGAGCTGTAAGCATCTAAGCTATCGCCTTGCAGGGCTGAAACAGCAACAGGTACTTCTTGAGCGTTTTCTACTCGTTTACGAGCAGTAACTTGAATAACTTCTAGTTGGTTCTTCTTAGCAGTAGTTTCTTGCTCAGCAGCTACGGCTGAAATTGACGTACCTGCTACGGCAGAGAACAACGTTGCATTGATAAGGGTTGCTAACGTAGATCTTTTCATTGCTTTCATGTCGGGGTTAACCTTTTTAGTGCACTCTTGTTCAACGGTTGATGTGTTGCGCAATTAAATAATTACGGATTCAGTCAATTTTTCGCGACTTGCTCTATGCGGCGCGGACCTTATTACCGAGAGTACAAAAACGGCATAAATAAGGCTGATTGAATGCGCCAGATTATACCATGCTGTAATTAATTTACCGCATATTGAGCCCTAAAAAAGTAAACTTATTTTTAACACTTAACGGCACTATCAACTCTTTTACTGCCTTTTTAACAACAAAAAGCACAAAAGGCGGACATATGTCCTTACAATGAATCATTAAAAAATATAGAAAATAATGTGACGATTTTTTTAAATACTACTTTTTAACTAAAGAACGCGTCAATGCGATTTCGCCATCTATATGAATATCTCGCTGCGGAAATGCAATAACCACATCGTGCTGTTCAAACACCTCATAAATACTAAAGCGAATATCACTGCGCACTTGCCTTAAGCGAGTTTCTGATTCAGCGCAGACCCAAAAAATAGCATTAAAAACTAATGAACTATCTGCAAAGTCATCAAATAATACGGTTGATTGAGGTGTTGCTAATATTGCCTCATGCTCATCTAACACTTGCTGAATTAACGTTTTAACAAGCAATACATCAGAGCCATAAGCCACGCCAACACTCACTGATGAGCGCGCGTTGCCATCAATTAGCGTCCAGTTGGTTACTGTGTTTTCTAATAACTGGCTATTGGGTATCAACATATGAACACCGTCGTTTCTACGAATACGGGTAGAGCGAGTATTAATAGTTTCAACCACTCCCTTGGCAGTGCCAACTTCTAAAAAGTCACCAATACGAATTGGCCGTTCCCACATTAGTATCCAACCACTAATAAAGTTATTAATAATGTTTTGCGCACCAAAGCCTACACCAATAGCAATTGCGCCCGATACAAACGCAAAGGCGGTTAGTGGAATATTAAGCACTTCGAGGGAGGTAAAAAGCAAAATCGCAATACTTAAAATAAAATAAAAACGCGTAAATAAATGCACAGCATCAGGGCTCATTTTTCGAGCTAATAATGACTTTTTAATTAACTTGCCAATCTGCGTCACTACAAACCACATGGTAAACAAAATAAGGGGGACTTGAATGACTTTTGCTACGGTAATGTGAATGTCGTTGTAGCTAAACAATACGAAGGCGAGAATGTGATTTATTTGTTCTAAGTTCATTGATTTTCCATGTATAAAGTCGCACGCAAATAATTGTTTTTTATGTGCTAGTAATACCCCAAGTTTAGCATGTGGCTAGCTTAAATCTATATTTACAAATTTAAAATAACCACCCAATTAAGCACTCTGAACCCCGCTACTTGCATTTATGTTTTGTATTGTGGTCGGTGCTTGCTAAGGCTGTATACACTTTATTGATGATTTTTACTGCTGTTTTTATCTACATATCGAGCTTATATAATCTAATTTGCGTTTAAATCCCGCTTTAAATCGATAAACTTTGTTGTATATAAGTCAAAATTTGGTAAGTTAACTGGGTTTTCGACTCGAAAAGCCTATTTCGGCTACTATTTTTATGGAGTTATTATGCGTAAAACACTGATCGCCACTACGATTGCTAGTGCACTTTTATTATCTGCCTGTTCTTCTGAAAGCACTCAAGAAACAAAACAACAAAGCACAACACAAGTGCAAGATATCAATGCAAGCAATGTATTATTTAAACCAAGCCCATTACAATACATGGCTCCTGAGTTTGATAAGTTTGGTACCACTGAATACGAAGCCGCATTTGATGCAGGTATTGCACAACATAATGCAGAAATTATGGCAATTGCCAATAACCCAGAACCAGCTACTTTTGAAAATACGCTGGTAGAAATGGAACTTGCAGGTGAGCTATTAAACCGCGCATCAGCTGCCTTTTACAACTTATCAGGTCTTATCTCTAACGATGAGTACCAACGGATTGATAAAAAAATGGCGCCTGTGTTCTCTGCACACTCTGATGACATTTACCTAAACGGTGCATTGTTTGCTCGTGTACAAACAGTATACGACAACAAAGATAAATTAAGCGCTGAAGATCAACGCCTTGTTGATTTTTACTACAAACAGTTTGTTAAAGCCGGTGCTAAATTAAACGATGCTGAAAAAGCAAAAATGCGTGAAATTAACGCTGAACTTGCAAAGCTATCAACAGAGTTTTCTCAAAACGTATTAAAATCGTTTAAAGAAGACGTCATTTTAGTAACAGACAAAAGCAAACTAGCTGGTTTATCTGAAGGTGAAATTGCAGGTCTTGCAGCTGCTGCTAAAAAAGCCGGCAAAGACGGCTACATGATCACCCTAGTGAACACCACGCAACAGCCAATCTTAGCAAGCCTTGAAAATCGCGAGCTTCGTGAGCAAATTTTTAAAGCGTCAACCAATCGTGCAGCTAAAACCAACGGCCCTATTATTATTAAAGAAACTAACTTACGTGCACAAAAAGCAGAACTGTTAGGCTTTAAAGATTGGGCTTCGTATGTAATGACTTCACGCATGGCGCAAACTACTGATAACGTGTACGGTATTTTAGATGACCTTGCACCAAAAGCAGTGGAAAAAGCGCAAGCAGAAGCAAAAGCGATTCAAAAAGTAATTAACGATTCGGGCGAAAGCTTTGAACTTAAGCCATGGGATTGGTCTTTCTACGCAGAAAAAGTGCGTGCTGAAAAATACGACCTAGATCCAGCCTTAGTTAAGCCTTACTTTGAAATGCAATCGGTTATTCATAACGGTTTATTCTTTGCAATGGAAAAGCTTTACGGCATTACATTTAAAGAGCGTAAAGACCTACCGGTTTACCATGATGATGTAATGGCATTTGAAGTATTTAATGCCGATGGCAGCGCAATTGGTTTATTTTACATGGACCCGTATGCACGTGAAGGTAAGCGTGGCGGTGCATGGATGAGTGCATATGTAAGTCAGAGCGGCTTAAAGGGCACTAAACCGGTTATTTATAATGCGCAAAATATTCCTAAGCCAGCTGAAGGCGAACCAACGCTAATGACGTTTGACGAAGTGTCGACTATGTTCCATGAGTTTGGTCATGCAGCGCACGGTTTATTCTCTGACGTTAAATACCCAAGCCTAGCGGGTACTGCTACAGCGCGTGATTTTGTTGAATTTCCATCACAAGCACATGAAGACTGGATGATTGAGCCAAGTGTATTAGCTAACTACGCTAAGCATTACAAAACAGGTGAGCCAATTCCTCAAGCACTACTTGATAAAGTACTTGAGTCGCAAAAATTCAACCAAGGCTTTGGTACCACTGAATATTTAGCTGCAGCACTACTGGATATGGAATGGCACTCATTTGGTTCTGATAAGAAAGTAGCTGATGTACAACAGTTTGAAAGTGAGGCATTAAAGGCACACGGTATTGATTACTACCCTGTACCACCTCGTTACAAATCAAACTACTTTAGCCATACCTTTGCAGGTGGTTACTCAGCAGGTTACTACGCTTACCTATGGACTGAAGTATTCGCCGCTGATGCCTTTGCTCACATGGAGAACAACGGTGGCTTAACGCGCGAAAATGGCGATAAGTTCCGTAAAGAAATCCTATCAAAAGGTAACAGCCGTGACTTAATGCAAAGCTACATTGAGTTTAGAGGCCAAAAACCAACGACTGACGCATTGCTTAAGCGCCGTGGTTTAGTTGACTAATAAACCATAATGTCGTTAATAAAAGCCCGCTCGCGGGCTTTTATTTTATGTATATCAAACACTTTAGCTGATTTACAACACACTTAAACTCAAACTTACTCACAACCTAGCTTGCCCATGTTAACCTTAATAAAAAATTAAGGTGCCTTTATGAAATACACTCTCCTACTCCCATTCTCATTGTTACTAAGTACATTGAGTTTTGCTAATGAAAAACAACATGTCGACCTACTCATTCATCATGCCAATGTGGTTGATATTAAAAATGCAGTGGTGATCCCCAATCAAACTATTGCTATTACCGATGCTAAAATTATTGCCCGTGGCGATGACGCTATTAAGTTAAATTACCATGCCACTACACAAATAGATGCTCAAGGGCGCTTTGTTATGCCAGGCCTTTGGGATATGCATGTACACTTTGGCGGTGGCGACGCATTAATTGAAGAAAACAAACAATTGCTGCCTTTATATTTAGCCTACGGCGTTACTACGGTGCGTGATGCGGCAGCCGATTTAAGCCCCTCGGTTTTAAGCTGGCGTGAGCAAATAACTAAAGGTGAGCTAATAGGTCCCACTATTTATACCTCAGGACCAAAACTAGAGGGTAAAGACTCTATTTGGCCAGGCGATCTTGAGGTTGAAACAACCCAAGAAATGCATGCAGCTATTGATAAACTAGATGCGATGAATGTCGACTTTGTTAAAATTACTGATAGCGCATTAACTCCAGAACTTTATTTACAAGCAGTAAAAGAAGTTAAAAAGCGTGGTTACAAAATATCAGGTCATATTCCGTTTTCTTTATCCGTTACTGATGTATCTAGCGCAGGTTTAGACGCAATAGAGCATATGACTTATTTACTCAAGGCGGCAGCTAAAAACGAAGATGATATTTCAGCTAAAGTAAAAGCGGGTGAACTGAGCTATCGCAGCGCCTTACCCATTGTGATGGATAACATAGATAAAGACACCGCAATGAAAAAGTACCGTCTTTTAGCCAAAAATAACACTGCGGTTGTACCAACCTTAATTGGCGGCCAAGTTACCGCTTATATTGACGAAGATAGCCACCAGCAAGATGAGTTTTTAAATTACTTAGGTAAAGGTTTAAAAGACACCTACCAGTGGCGTGTTGATCGAGCAAATAAAGATACCCCCGCACAAATAAAAGCGCGCAAACAACGCTTTGTTCAAACCGCTCAACTACTACCTTGGGCACAAGAGGCGGGTGTGCCTATTATTGCGGGCACCGATGCAGGCTTTTTAAATTCTTATATTTACCCTGGGCTGTCGCTTCATCAAGAGCTGGCTATTTTTAGTGACTATGGCCTTACCCCCCAACAAATACTACACAGTGCGACCCAAGCAGGGCCAACTTTTTTAGATAAAGCACAACAGTTTGGTTCTTTAGAGGTTGGTAAAGTGGCCGATATTATTATTTTAGATAGCAATCCATTAATCAACGTGCGTAATACCCAATCATTACAAGGGGTGATCAGCCACAATCGCTATTACGATAAAGCCGCATTGGAAAACCTTAAAGCACAAGCCAAGCAATTCGTTAGCTCACAACAGTAAATCAACTAATGGGCTTAGCTTGCTGAGCCCTCCCTTTCATACCCGTTGTGGTATACACTCGCATTTTTAGTTTGGAGCAAACAATACTATGGGCTATTTATTTGCCGTTACTTTACTTTGGGCCTTTTCGTTTAGTTTAATTGGTGTGTATTTAGCAGGCCAAGTTGATGCGTGGTTCAGTGTGTTAATCCGTGTGGCTTTAGCTACCTTAGTGTTTTTGCCGTTTTTAAAGAAAACCCCTCTCCCCCTTGTGTGCAAACTGATGCTAATAGGTGCACTGCAGCTAGGGATTATGTACGGCTTTTATTACCACTCATTTTTATTTTTAACCGTACCAGAAGTGCTGTTATTCACCGTAATGACGCCGCTTTACATTACGCTTTTAAACGATGCATTGAATAAACAGTTCAACTGGCAATTTTTTATTGTTGCCTTTATTGCCGTGTTAGGGGCTATTACCATTCGGTATGAAAACCTAACCAACGACTTTCTACTTGGCTTATTATTAGTTCAAGGCGCTAATATTAGTTTTGCAACAGGGCAAGTAAGCTACAAGCGTTTAATGGTTAATCAAAAACTGGATGACAAAACCGTATTTGGCTGGTTTTTTATTGGTGCGCTTGTTATAGCCAGCGCTTGCTATGCGCTGTTTGGCAATACCGAGAAATTACCTACCAGCTCAACGCAATGGGGCATTCTTATTTACTTAGGTATTATAGCCTCAGGTTTGGGCTACTTTATGTGGAATAAAGGCGCAACACTGGTTAATGTTGGTGCATTGGCGGTGATGAATAACCTGCTTATTCCTGCCGGCATTATTGTTAATGTACTTATTTGGAATCGAGATGCGGACATAGCCCGATTAACAATCGGTGCTGCTATTATGTTACTAGCATTAGTGGTCAATCAACTATTAACAAAGCGAAAAGTTAATCCCGCTGTCGTTTGATTGTCACTGTTTAGGGTTAAGGTAGGGGTTACTTTTATTTTTAAGGACAAATAATGAAGCGACTTCCCCTATTCACTGCCTGTATATTGTTAGCTGCACTTACTGGCTGCAATGATGATGTTGAAATAGTCGAAAAAGAAGTGGTTGTTACTAACACTGAGGTTGAAATTGTTGAGGTTCCTACCCCGGTTATTGTTGAAGTGGCGCATGGCACTAATATTCAACTAGGTACTCGCCCCGACTACTTAATTGAGGATATGGCCGACGGCGCACTAAAAACAAAATTAGCATCGTGCAAAGACGGTGCTTTTTATCGTACTGACTTTTCAATCGGCCATCGTGGTGCCCCCATGCAATACCCAGAGCACACTAAAGAGTCATACATAGCGGCTGCTCGTATGGGCGCCGGTATTGTTGAATGCGATGTCACCTTTACTAATGACAAAGAGCTGGTATGTCGCCATTCACAATGCGATTTACATACCACCACTAATATTTTAGCTATTCCAGAACTTGCCGCTAAATGCAGTGTGCCCTTTACATCAGCAGACTCGAACAGTGGCACGCCTGCTTCTGCTAAATGTTGTACCAGTGACATTAGCCTGGCGGAATTTTTAACCCTTGAAGGTAAAATGGATGGTGCTAATCCTCAAGCAAGCAGCGTTGCTGAATATTTACAAGGCACCCCAAACTGGCGCACTGATTTATATGCAAGTAGCGGCACGTTAATGACCCACAAACAAAGTATTGCGCTATTTAAACAGCTAGGGGTAAAAATGACGCCAGAGCTTAAATCGCCTCAAGTGAGCATGCCTTTTGATGGTATGACACAACAGCAATACGCGCAAAAAATGCTAGATGAATACACGCAAATGGACGTACCCGCTGAGCGGGTTTTTCCGCAATCGTTTAATTTAGATGACGTAAAATATTGGATTAACACCAACCCCGCGTTTGCAACGCAAAGCGTCTATTTAGATGGCCGAGATAGCGATGCAGGGTTTGACCCTAATAACGCCGATACATGGCAGCCTAGTATGGCTGCGCTTTTTAATGACGGCGTTAAAATTATTGCTCCACCAATTTGGGTGCTATTAACCATAGATAACGAAAATAATATTGTACCATCGCAATACGCTATTGATGCTAAAGCCGCAGGGCTTAATATTATTGCATGGAGTCTTGAACGATCTGGGCCGCTAAATAACGGCGGTGGTTATTATTACCAGTCAATTAGTGATGTTATAGATAACGATGGTGACATGATGACAGTGGTTGATGTACTTGCAAAAGAGGTTGGTGTAATCGGTATATTTTCTGACTGGCCAGCTACAGTTAGCTATTACGCCAGCTGCAATAAAATGCCTGCCGCTATTTAAGCACAGTTTAGGTTAGTTAATTTGTAGCAAAATTCGTTTATTTTACCGCGCTCAGCTATTATATTCATTTTACTGAGCGCTTTTATGATCATTCAACACCATAACGCTGACTTACCAACGCCTACAGGGTTAATGCGAACTACCATTTACCGCCCACAAACATCGGGGCAATACCCTGCCATTATTTTTTATTCTGAAATTTTTCAGCAAACGGCACCCATTGCCCGTAGTGCAGCTATTTTAGCCAGTCATGGATTTATCGTACTTGTGCCAGAAGTATTTCATGAGCTTAACCCAATTGGGACAGTGCTTGCTTATGATGACGAAGGTAAAAATAAAGGTAATAGCGATAAATGGGCTAAACCTTTAGAGCATCATGATAGCGATACGCAAAGCCTTATCGACTTTGTAAAACGCCAGAGTTATTGTTCAGGAAATGTTGGGGCTATGGGAGTGTGTATTGGTGGGCATTTAGCTTACAGAGCCGCATTAAACCCACTTATAAAAGCTGCATTTTGTTTATACGCCACCGATATACACAGTAATACACTGCCCGCACAACCCGGAAATAACTCGTTTGAACGCATGGCCGATATACTCGGTGAAATTCATTTTATTTGGGGTAAACAAGATCCCCATGTTCCACAAGATGGCCGAGACAAAATATACCAGCAAGCTGTTCGTACTGGTATAAATTACCAATGGCAAGAAGTTAACGCGCAACATGCCTTTATGCGTGATGAAGGCGAGCGATACGATGCAGCTCTCGCTATAGCAATGTATCAACAGGCTGTTGCCTTATTTAACCGAGCGCTAGCCCTTACGCATACCTAATGCCGTATGCTGTTTTACAAAGTACGCTTTTAAATAATCAATAAACAAACGCAACTTTTTAGATCCCGTCGCCCCTGGCGGGAAAACCCCATACAACTCAATGTCTTTGCTTTTGTAGTCGTCCATTATAATTTGCAGCAAACCCGCTTGTACTTTTGGCCATGCATCGTATAGCGGTATACGCCCTATGCCATGTCCTGCCTCCACAAATGCAGTCCGTGCTGCGGCATTATTAGTACTGAGCGATCCTTGCATGGTAATGTCGACTTTTTTACCGTCTTTTTGCAAGGTCAAGGTTTTGCTCCCTAACTGATAAACCACCCACTGATGCTGTGCTAATTCATCGGGCGTAGTAGGCTTGCCATAATGCGCAAAATAATCAGGCGCGCCACAAATACAGGTACTCATTGTGGTTAACTTAGTTGCCTGTAGGTTTGAATCGCGCAGCGCAACCCCTCTAATTGCAAAATCAAACCCGTGTTTAATAATATCCACCACATCATCAGTTAACTGTAAATCTATATCAATTTTGGGGTATTGGCGCTTAAAGGTATTAATTGCAGGCACAATTAATTGCATCCCCACATTAACCGGACAACTAATTTTTAATAATCCTTGAGGCTCACTTTTTATATTTTCTATTTGTTGATTAGCAGCATTGGCTTGCTCGGTAATAACGCGGCAGCGCTCATAGTAAGCCATACCGGCTTCAGTAAGCGCCATGGTACGTGTTGAGCGGTTAAGCAAGGTTACTTCAAGTTGCGTTTCTAGCTTTTTTAAATGGTAACTGGCTACTGCTCGCGTTAACCCTAGCTGCTTTGCCGCTGCAGTTAAACTGCCCTGCTCAACTATTTGTGCAAACACCACCATACTTTTTAATTGTTCAAACGAAACTTTCATCACTGCATCCTACTTGTAGCCTTAAACTATTGTATCAATTATTAAATCAATAAAGTTAAATTTATCATCGTTGTTTAAAGTTACGTTAGTGCATATAGTAACTGCTAAGCAATGATTACAACTTTAAATCATCAGAAGGAAAAAATAATGGCTAAGAAAATATTAATGGTACTTACTTCACACGCTGACTTAGGCAACACCGGTGAAAAAACAGGTTTTTGGGTAGAAGAATTCGCCGCCCCTTATTATGCATTTGTTGATGCTGGCGCAGAAATCACTCTAGCTTCACCAAACGGTGGCCAACCACCAATCGACCCAACCAGTACATTAGCCGACTTCCAGACTGATGCTACCAAGCGTTACGACAACGACAGTGCAGCGCAAGCATTAATGGCAAACACAAAAGTGCTAAGTGAAGTGAATGCTTCTGATTTTGATGCGGTATTTTACCCAGGTGGCCACGGCCCATTATGGGATTTAGTAGATAACACGGATTCAATCTCGCTCATCGAAGATTTTGTAAAATTACAAAAGCCAGTGGCAGCTGTGTGTCATGCCAGTGCCGCATTTTTAAATACAAAAGATGCTGATGGCAATGCATTGGTTGCGGGTAAAAAAGTTACCGGCTTTAGTAACACTGAAGAAGCCGCTGTACAATTAACAGATGTAGTTCCATTTTTAGTCGAAGACGAGCTGATTAAAAAAGGTGGTGACTATCAAAAAACTGACGACTGGGGCGTGCTTGCGCTTGAAGACGGTTTAGTGATCACTGGTCAAAACCCAGCAAGCTCTGAGCTAGCAGCTAAAAAATTACTTACCAAGCTTGGTTAATTACAATTAATCAGTATAAAAAGCACAGTTTAATCGCTGTGCTTTTTAATTTGCTTTTCATTACTCACCACTATTCCTATACTGGCCACTCTTAATATAAATAAGGGCACCGTATGCAAAATAAACCATCCACCTTGTCGTTACTTAGCAGCACCCGTTTTGCCATTATAAGCATTGTGACTATTTGTTTTGTGTTGCAACTAATTAATAGCCTGCCAGGCATTAGTTTAAATGGTTTAGGTATTTATCCCAGAAGTATTCAAGGGTTGGTTGGTATTCTTTGCGCTCCCTTTTTACACGGTAGCTGGTGGCATTTTGCTAGTAATATGCTGCCCTTCATTGTTTTAAGCTGGTTAATTTGCCAATACAGCGTAAAGCGTTTTTATAGTGTATTTATATTCACCGCATTAGTCGGTGGATTACTGGTATGGATGTTTGCTCGTGGCAATATTCATGTCGGCTTAAGTGGCGTTATTTATGGGTTATGGGGATTTATTTTATGCTATGGCATTGTAAGACGTTCTTTTAAATCTATTTTTATAGCCGTGGTGGTGGCCTTTTTATACAGTGGCTTTATTTGGGGCGTGTTACCACAGCGGTTTCACATCTCGTTTGAAAGCCATCTGTTTGGCGCACTTAGTGGATTCTTTTTAGGGTATAAATTAGCAAAAGCAGATAAATTAAAAGCAACAACGGGCAAAGCAAATACGCACGTTTAAACTATTAGAGGCTATTTATGAGTGATAACAACGACTACACCCCAGCAAAAGTATGGACATGGGACAATGAAAGTGGCGGTAAATTTGCAAACATTAACCGCCCAATTGCAGGTGCAACTCACGATAAAACACTGCCTATTGGCAAACATACATTTCAGCTTTACTCATTAGCGACCCCCAACGGGCAAAAAGTCAGTATTATGTTTGAAGAGCTATTAGAGCTTGGTATTACTGAGGCTGAGTACGATGCTTATTTAATTAATATTGGTGAAGGCGACCAGTTTGGCTCTGATTTTGTTGATATAAACCCAAACTCAAAAATACCTGCGTTGATGGATCACTCTACAACACCAGCAACCCCTGTATTCGAATCAGGCGCTATTTTACAATACCTTGGCGAAAAGTTTGATGCGCTTATTCCTAATGATTTTCAAGCTAAAACACAATGTCGTAATTGGCTGTTTTGGCAAATGGGATCGGCGCCTTATTTAGGTGGCGGCTTTGGTCACTTTTACAGCTATGCGCCAACCAAAATGCAATACCCGATTGACCGTTTCACCATGGAAACTAAGCGTCAGCTAGATGTACTAAACCGCCATTTAAGTGACAACGAATACATGGCAGGCAGCGAATATTCAATTGCCGACATTGCAATATGGCCATGGTATGGCTCACTGGTATTAGGCGACTTATATGATGCCGCCGAATTTTTAGATGTTGCATCTTATACCCATGTGGTTCGTTGGGCTAAGCAAATAGCTGTGCGCCCAGGTGTAAAACGAGGCCGCCGTGTTAATCGTACTTGGGGCCCAGAAGAAGAACAAATGGCAGAGCGCCACAGTGCTCGTAATTTTGAATAAGACGCTGCTTTAGTACAAACAAAAAATCAGCGCTTAGCTGATTTTTTTGTTGTTTATTTGGGGTTCCTTTATTCTTAGCAGGTAAAATGACTTTGTAATCCCAACAGTAGAAAAGTTAAGCATACCATCTTAATATATCTAAATATTTACACTGATAGCGTAGTTATTAATTGTGAAAAAACTGACAAAAGAACAAATCTATAAACGCTTAAACAATGAAGAAGACGCCCGAGCTTGCAAGGCCATCGACGACAATGCCTGTCAGGAAGTACCCGGTAATTTTATTATTTTACTCATTAGCCAGCTTTTTAGTAAATTTGCCGATGCGCTACTCAACCCCAAAATAACGCTGCCATGGTTAATGCAAAGCTTAAATGTACCAGCGAGTTTTATTGCTTGGTTAGTACCAATCAGAGAATCGGGTTCATTGCTGCCCCAACTTGCTATTGCTAACGTTATTCGCAAACTCCTCGTTCGTAAATGGGTATGGGTAATAGGTGCAGTGATGCAAGCAGGATGCATTTTAGCCATGGTTGCGGTGGCGTTTACCCTCAAGGGCGCACAAGCAGGCTACGCTATTATTGGCTTATTAATTTTATTTAGCCTTGCCAGAGGGTTTAACTCTGTCGCTGCAAAAGATGTGCTGGGCAAAGTTATTCCTAAACAGCAACGCGGTAATATTAGCGGGCTTGCTGCGAGCATTGCCGGTTTTGCCACCTTAACGTTTGGTCTCTTGATGTGGTTTTTTTCACAGCAAAAAGATCAAGACATTGTGATCATCGCTTTACTGCTGGGTGCATTAATGTGGCTGATTGCCGCGTTTTTTTATGCACAAATTAACGAATATAGTGGCGCTACCGAAGGAGCGAATAATGGCCTATTGCACGCGTTTTCAAAGTTAAAAATTTTATACCAAGACAAACAGTTTGCGCATTTTGTTATTACACGTGCCTTACTGCTTTGTTCAGCATTGAGTGCCCCTTTTTATATTATTTTAGCCAGTAAACAGTCGTTTGAATTTTCTTTACTTGCCACCTTTATTGCCGTTTCCGGCTTTGCAAGCCTAGTCTCAGCGCCGATTTGGGGGCGCTTAAGTGACTTATCTAGCCAGCGAGTGCTGGTACTTAGTGCCACTTTGGTTACCATTAATGGGCTGGCTGTATTTGTTATTGCAACTTGGTATAACGAGCTGCTACTAAATTGGTGGGCTATGCCTATTTTGTACTTTTTACTCTCAGTTGCGCACCAAGGAGTACGCTTAGGGCGAAAAACGTACCTCGTCGATATGGCAGAGGGTAACAAACGCACCGATTATGTGTCGGTTAGTAATACCGTTATTGGGGTTTTATTACTGATGTTAGGCAGTATAGGCTTATTAGAATCGTTTTTATCAACCGCAGAGCTTATTTTGCTTTACAGTGGGTTAGGATTTTTGGGTGCAATTAGTGCACTTTTTTTACCAAAAACAGAGTAAATAGCGTGCTGTTTAACCTGATGTAATTAAAACGCTCACCTTTAAAGTTGTGGGCGTTTTAGTACAAACTTATCTTTGGTGGTGCTAAAGTAATCGCCGCCCATTTTACCTACTGCATCTAAACGTATCGGATCTATGTAGCCATTTACCAACGTGGCGTCATCTATAAAAATTCCCACTACATCTAAGAGCATCATTTTGCCACCGCTTGGTTTATCTGAAATAGTGATCACTTCTCGAAGCTTACATTCATAGCGTACTTTTGAAGCTGCAACACTCGGCGGATTAACTAACTGGCTTGGGACTCTCTCTATGCTGGCCTCATCAAACTCACTGACATTATTAGGGTAATTAGCGCAGCTTTGGTTCATTTGCTCTACTAAGGCATGACTAACAATATTAACCACACATTCTTTGGTGGCTAGTAAATTTGTCAGTGTATCTTTATTGGCTTTATCACTGGGGTTAACTTGAGTCACACTTAGCACTGCAGGCTGACAACTTGCTACGGTAAAAAAAGAGTAAGGTGCAATATTGCTTACCCCCTCATTACTTAGGGTGCTTATCCATGCAATCGGTCGTGGACTAATACCGCCAACTAAGTAGCTATAAACAGAGCGGTTGTTGTTTTGAATTAAATCTAAAAACATTATTTCTCACTTTTAAGTTAAAAACTAAACCCTAGTACTAGGCAATACGTACTTATAGATTGGATCTTCATTAATACTACACCGTTAGCAAATAGTTTAATTTCATGCGCCAAAAAATAAACATTGTCTGGTTTAAACGCGATTTACGCTTAAGCGATCATCAACCGCTTAAACATGCGTTTAGCAATGGGCTTCCAACATTATTGCTGTACAACTTTGAGCCGCTGTTACTCGAAGATGCTCATTATAACGAGCGACATTGGCGCTTTGTGTATCAGTCACTATGTGATTTAAACCAACAACTTGATCGCTTTAATAGCTGCGTGTACATATTTAAACAAAATATGCAGTCGTTGCTTGAAGAGCTACTCACCCAGTTTGAAATAATTAATCTCTTTAGTCACCAAGAAATCGGCTTAAATAATACATTTGAGCGCGATAAAGCGATTAAAGCATGGTGCCAACATAATCAGATTAACTGGTTAGAGTCACCAACGGGGGCTGTCATTCGGGGTAAAAAAAATCGCAATAATTGGAATGAATGCTGGCAACAAACAATGCAAGCGCCAATTGCCATCCCAGATTGGAAACACATTAAAACAGTGACACTCACACACTACCAATCGCCAGAATTACCAGACAATTACACGACTGACGATGACAATTTTCAACTCGGAGGGCCGCGACTTGCCCGCGATGTTATGCAAAGCTTTTTTGCTGAACGCGGTAAGGGTTATCAAAAAGGAATATCCAGCCCAAGCTTAAGCCGCACGCATTGCTCTAGGCTTTCGCCCTATTTAGCCTGGGGCAATATTAGTCTTAGGCAGGTGTATCAAATGGCGATAGACGCATACCATTCAACCCATCCCGATAAAAAAGGCTGGAAGCGTCCGCTTGCTGTGTTTGTATCTCGCCTGCATTGGCATTGCCATTTTATGCAAAAGTTTGAAAGCGAATGCAGCATGGAATTTAAAGCCTTAAATCCGGGTTACCATGCATTTCCGTATCGTGATGACGCTAAGGTTACTAGCGATATTGAACGCTGGGCACAGGGGCAAACTGGTATTCCTATTATTGATGCCTGCATGCGCTGTTTAAAAGCCACCGGTTATATTAACTTTAGAATGCGCGCTATGCTGGTGAGCTTTGTAACCCATCATTTAAACATCAGCTGGCAACAGGCAAGTTTTCCGCTGGCTAATTACTTTTTAGACTTTGAGCCAGGTATTCATTATCCGCAAATTCAAATGCAAGCCTCTGTCACCGGTATTAATACTATTCGTCATTACAACCCAATTAAGCAATCGGAGGATCAAGACCCAACCGGCGCATTTATAAAAAAATGGTGCCCCGAGCTTGAAAAGCTCCCCATTGAATATTTACATCAACCTTGGGAACAAACGCCCATGGAAGCATTATTTAATGACTTTAAACTTGGTGAAGATTACCCAGAGCCCATGCTTGATTTAACTCAGGCATCTAAAGAGGCACGCGAGCGATTATGGCAATACCGAGAGCGTAGCGAGGTTAAACGTGCTATTCATGCCATACTTAAAAAACATGTAGCCATCACTCCCTCGGTACGTAAAACCAAAAAGCAATCAGGCAAATAATCATGGCACATAAAAAACTAACCCTACCTGAAAAAATATGCCCTGTGTGTAACAAACCTTTTGCATGGAGAAAAAAATGGCAACGAGACTGGGATAACGTTATTTATTGTTCACAGCGATGTAAACGTAGCAAATAGAGATTGGCGTTTATCTTGCACCCTCCATATTACTGCGTACATTTTTCAGCAATTATCGGATAAATTTACATACAACCGATATCAATGCTGAAAAATTTACATTAATCACAACAAGGAGAACATGATGACAATCAAAAAAACGGCAAGCTCAAATTGGTCTGGCGATATTAAAAGTGGTAAAGGCACTATTTCAACTCAAAGCGGCGCACTCGATAACCAGCCGTATGGGTTTAATACCCGCTTTGAAGATAAACCCGGCTCTAACCCAGAGGAGTTAGTTGGTGCAGCCCACAGTGCTTGCTTTAGCATGGCGTTATCGCTGGCGTTAGGAGATGCGGGTTATACTGCTGACGATATAAACACCAAAGCGACTGTAAGCTTAGATGAAGTAGACGATGGCTTTGCAGTGAGTGAAATTGAATTAGTGGTGAATGCAAAAGTTGCTGATATTTCAAATGAGCAATTTCAAACCCTGTGTGAAGACACTAAAAAAGGCTGCCCTATCTCTAAATTACTCAATACCAGCATAAAACTAACCGCAACACTTAACTAATTTTGCAAACCTACTATACTTTTAGCGTAGCAATAAGGTTATATAAGCATAACCTTATTGCTGATTTTTCATGAGTTGAATAAAAACTTAATTATGAGTTACATTAATGTTAGCTAATATAATTATGTAAAATCTCAATACTTTGTTAGGATTACCAAAACTTAACCACCTTTTAGTGTGGGTTAATAAAAAAGGTGGATGAATGAACGAAAAATCACAAAGTTGCGAAAAAGTATCTTGTAGCAACTGCGCTGATTCTAGCGAGCTAGACTTTGACTTTACCATGGCATTTCAGCCTATTATAAGTTGTCAAAATAACACTATTTATGGGTATGAGGCTTTAGTTCGTGGTTTAAACAACGAGTCGGCTTTCTCTATTATTTCCCAAGTAAACGACGACAATCGCTATACCTTTGATCAACTGTGTAGAATAAAAGCCATTGCGCTTGCCTCTAAGCTAGGCATAAACACCATGCTAAGCATTAACTTTTTACCCAACGCTATTTATAAGCCTGAGCGCTGTATTCGTACCACCCTAGAAGCGGCTAAAAAGTACAACTTCCCTACAACTAATATTATGTTTGAATTTACTGAAGTTGAAAAAATAGAGGATAGCAGCCACGTTGAACGGGTTGTAAGCTACTACCAAGAGCTGGGCTTTAAAACAGCCACCGATGACTTTGGCTCAGGCTACTCTGGATTAAACTTACTAGCTGATTTTCAAACAGATATTATTAAACTCGATATGGCACTTATACGCGATATCGACAAAGATACAAAACGCCAAACTATTGTGCGTAACTGCTTAAATATGTTTAAAGAGCTAAACGTAATGGCACTGGCTGAGGGCATTGAAACAGTTGATGAATATCACTGGTTAAAAAATGCCGGCATTGATTTAATGCAAGGCTACTTGTTTGCCAAACCAGGCTTTGAGTGCTTACCAGACGTTAATTTTCAATAACATTTAGTTGTTATAAAAAAACCGCCGCAAAGGCGGTTTTTTCGTATTTGCTATGCAATAACCCAAATTACATATTACCCAGCTCTATCATCATTGCGGTGTACATACGTAAATTAAGTGCTAGTTGCTCAAGCGTAATAAATTCATGCTCTGAGTGACCTGTGTAGCGTTTACCCGGCATTGATGGGCCAAACGATACGGCATTATCAAATAATTTAGCGTTGGTACCACCACCAATCGACACAAAACCTGCGTCTTGATCGCCAGTAAAATGTTTAAAAATATCAAGTAACTTCTGCGCATGAGGCGCTCCATCAAGCAGCATGGGTGTGCCAATGGTAGTTTTAACATTTGCCAATGTTACTTTATTATCAGCTTGCCATTGGGTAAGCGCACTATTAATTTGCTGCTCAAGTAAGTCAGCCTCTTTACCCATAGGGCGACGAGCATTAACCGCTAACGTTAGGTTATTACCGTCTCGTTCAATAACCGTGGGCGCTACTGTCATTGGCCCCATAAAGTCATGTTTATACGCAATATCACCAAATTGTTTACCGTATATATCTAGGCCTATTAGCTGATTTACAAACTTAATGAGCTGCCCATCACTGTTGTTTTCAAGCTCAACGGCTTTAAATAGTTCAGCCAAATAAGTAATGGCATTAACGCCTGATTCTGGTTCAGATGAATGTGCCGATACCCCTTTTACACTAATTAAAGTTCCATCTATTTGTTCGTTAAAGGTAAATTCTACTTGCTTAAGAGCCGTGGCGGTTTGTTTTAATTGAGTCACTAATTCAGCACTGGCGTTATGCAAGGTTAAGCTGGCATCTTCAGGAATTTGGCTCGCAAAGGCACCACCCGTAAGATTACTTACATACACACCGGTTTGCGCTGATGTAGCTGCAAACGTAGGCGAAATTAAGCTCCAGCCTTTTTCAGCAACCACCACGGGATATGAGGCATCAATGGTGACCGCATACTTTGGTTGCTCATAAGTTTTCATAAATTCGGTTAAAGGCCCCCAATCAGATTCCTCGGCTAAATAAACCATCAGCTCAATGCGGTTATCAAGGGTTATACCTTTATCTTTTATGGCTTTCATCGCATATAAAGCGGTGGCTATAGCGCCTTTATCGTCTTCGGTACCTCGGCCAACTAATTTACCCGGCTCTGAGGTATCAATAATAAATGGGCTTTGTTTCCATTTGCTGGCGTTTGCAGGTTGTACATCACCGTGAGTCACTATGGTTACTTTTTCTTTTTGCTCACCCATGCCTATGAGTACGGTATAGCCTAAATCTTGGTAGTCAAAGCCAAGTTCAGCGGCTTTCATTTTTAATAACGCTTTAAAGCCTATAAAGTCGGGGTTTTGTGGTGCGCTGATCTCACTTTTATTAACCGTAGGGAACGATACTAAATTAGTAAGCGTATGCACCTGTGCATTTTGATAGTTATTAACTGCGTAATCGGCCACGCTTTCACTGTGTTTATTTAATTGTGCATGAGCGCTAAATGCACATAAGGCAATACTTGCTAAAGCTAGCTTGTTCAAAACAGATTCCATTTAATTAACAACAAAGAACACTAATTATAACCTCCTTGTAAAGTGACAAACAGCGCTTTGCGGCAGACCCACAAGCAAAGCTTATAATTTATCTAACAGCTTTGAACAAGATGCCTGTATAATGCGCAGCTCAAAATTACGAGGTGAATCATGAATCGCAGAAAAAAGATCATTACAAAATTTAATAACAAAGATAAGCGTGCTAATGCAAAGCTGCATAAAAGCAACAAACCGGCTTATGTTTCAAAAGCAGAGCGCGCAAAGCTTGCTGAGCAAGATGCCGAACAAGCAATTGAGCACGGGGCTACCGAGGTAGTGCAAACAAGCGTTTAATCATTATTGCGATAGGGTAAGAGGCTTAAATTGAGTGTTAAAAAACTTAAAATGAGCCAAATAACGAACCGCCACATAGCAAACTACCCCACTGGCCACAATCAATTCAAACGTTGCTAAATACTGTATTTGCTTAACAAACTGCAAATCAATTCCCACTGTATGCATCCATGCGGCAAGTTTAAATAACGCGGTAGCACCAATGACCACAGGAAAAGTAAACGCAGCGTAACCTGGGCAAAATGGACGGCGCAGTAATTTAAAAAATGCGACATAAATTATAAAGGTCATCAGTACTGCAATTCCAAATAACAAGCCAATAATAACCGGTGACGGCTCGCTGTTCACTGTAAAGTAACCAGCTAACGATAAACTTGCTGGCGCAGCTAAAATAGCTAGTGTAGGCTGTGCAGCATCAGGAATGTGAGCTGCAAAAATGATTCTGTAAATCATCATAGGCAACATAACTGCGTACATCAACATGCCAAAGTAAAGCGCCCCTTGCGCTAAAAACAGCAGTGCCGGATTCCCTGAAAACGCCACATCGGCAACGATGATCCCAACCGGCGGTACAAACCAGCTTGGCACCATATGCTCAATTTTAAATTCAATCACTCGATGAGTAATAAAACTGATTAAAAACACCACATGTAATAAAAATGCACCAACCCAAAGCATATCTCCCGCAAGGGAGTAAAACTGCCCTAAAGAATTAGACACCACTAAAGTAGCCATAGCAAAAGTAGGCACCACACTGCCTACAACTGGGTGGGCTAAATCGGCTTTAAGCAGCTGAGGATGCAATAAAAACTTAAGTGTTAACAATAGCAATAATACGCTCGCAATAGCGGCGCCTGTATATTGTGCTACGCCATTTAGGCTAAACATACTCTCCCAAGCCCAACCTAGGCTGGCAATACCTAATGCCAAGCCGCCCATTGGTGTTGGTGCACCTGATACTTTTGTTTTTATATGTTTAAACATCTCTATTCCACCCTGTGGTTGTAACTTACAGAGAAGTTTACGCTTGCATTTCGTTTAATTAAATCTAATTATATAGAACACTCGTTCATATAAACCAAACATAAAATCATGAATATTTCCCTTAAACAGCTCAAGGTGTTTGTAGGCATAACCCAGCACAACACACTTACAGCGGCGTCTGAGTCATTGTTTTTATCTAAAGCGGCGGTGAGTATGGCGCTTAGCGAACTTGAAAAGCAGTTAGGCCATCCGTTATTTGATCGTGTAAATAACCGATTACTATTAAATCAAGAAGGGCAAAAGCTACTGCCCCTCGCTGATGAGCTATTAAATCGGGCAAACACTATCGACACCTTGTTTTTAGACAACGCCCCTGCCAGCGGAACCTTAAAAATTGGTGCCAGCGATACTATAGGTAATCATCTATTGCCTGCTTTACTAAGCAAATTCAGAGCGCAGCAACAGCATTACTCGCAACAAATACTGATTTCTAATTCGGCGCTTATTTGTCAAAAGCTTATAGATTACGAGCTCGATATAGCACTTATTGAAGGCCAAGCCCATCAAGGCGATTTAGTCTCTAATGTGTTTAGCCATGACGCTATGTGTATTATTGCGCCAATAAACCACCCACTGGCTGCAAAAAAGCAACTTAGCTTTAACGACTTAAATAGTAGCCAATGGGTATTAAGAGAGACGGGCTCTAGCTCGCGTTCCTTCTTTTTACATAGCCTTGCACCACATATAAAAAATTGGGCACAAAGCGTGGAGCTCAACACCACTGAAGCGCTTATAAACTGTGTAGCGAATGGCTTGGGTTTAGGATGCTTATCATCACTCGCCGCACAATATGCCCTAAAAGATGGCCGCGTTACGCAGCTTAACTTAAACCACTCCATGCAAAGACAGTTTTGGTTAGTGATGCATAAAGACAAATACAAAAATCCGCTGCTAACGCAGTTTATAGATTTTTGTCACAAGCAGACTTAAAAAATTAATAGTAATTAACCGTCAGACTCGATTAACCAAAAATCGAATCTGACAGCTCGCACTAACTTACTCTCTCATCTTAAAACGCGTAACTCATGGCTAAATTTATTGAGCGCCCCTGCCCTGCCAATTGGTTAAAGCCCTGCGACATGTCTTGTTTAAACTCCGCAATACTCACGCCACCTAATGGTAATTCATAATACTCATCAAGCAGATTGGTAATATCAACACTTACGGTCAATGCATCCCAACTGGCTTTTGAGCTTAAATTAAGTAAATGGTACTGCTCAGTTTGGTTTTCTAGGCGGTTGCTATCTACGCGAGTTTTACTATCGACCCACTGCCACGTGAGTGCGTTTTCAAAGCGGCCAACTTGCTGGTTAATGGCAAATTGGCTTTGCAGCGGCTTGATTTGATAAAGCGGCTGATTGGTATCATCGCGCTTACCACGGGTGTTGGTAATATCCGCTTTTAATGACCAGCTACCATAGTGCTTAGACTCGTGCAGTGCTAAAACCGCATCTAGCTTTACACCATAAAGCGTAGCATCTAGGTTATTAAATATAAGTACATTACGGGTATTGGCAGCAAGCGCTGTGCGGTTAAAGCTTCTTACTATGTTGGCATCAATATAGTCATTCACGTCGCTCACCCACGCATTAGCACTTATACGCCAGCTGTCGTCTTTTGCCATACGGGTGTACGTGCTGCTAAGCGTGTGTGCGGTTTCTGGTTTAAGGTTTATATTACCAATATAGCCATTGCCATCGCCATACCATCCAATCATGGTGGTGGCCATATTACCTACGCCCCAGCTGTAGCGTTCGTATAAATTAGGCGCACGATTTTTACGGGCTAGGCCGATTTGCAGCTCGTCGTTATTGCTTAGTTGATAATTAATCAGCACGTTTGCATCAACTAAATTATCTGTTTGTTTTTTACTTTGGTTATTAAACTTTTTAGCCGCCATTGCATCACTTGGCATCGCCATGGCCATTGCATTCATTGCAGCCATGCCTGCACTATATGCTTGCACATCATCAGTGTTGGTCATTACATTTTCAAATCGAATACCTGCATTTAACCACCAGCGAGTATTTAGTTGGCTTTCATATTCAGCAAGCACTGCAATACGCTGACGCCGGCCATTATTAATATTGTTATAGTCATTTGGTCCCATCATCATTGAGCCCTCAACTGCAGGCCACCAGTCCTCTAATTTCATGTGGTGATACTCTTGCGCGAGTAGTAACTGGCTGTTGTTATCAAGCGCTAGTCGCCATTTTAACTGGGTGCTTATATCCTCAGCATCGGTTTTCATAGGCATTTTTCCGGCTTTTTCTGCGCTAAAAAACCCCATTTCATGCTTTACGTTATGCCAATTTAACTGCGCTTCAAGCTCACTGCTTGTAAAAGCACGTTGATACTGAGCAACAGCGCCATAGCTGGTGTTATCTGTCATATCCATATATTGATTAGCAAAGCCTTGATAGGGTATTTTTTGATGGCTTAGCTTAACCACTAATTGTTGCTTATCATCGCGCATGGCAGCACTTAAACTATGGTTTTGCGCGCGGTATAGGGTATCGAGCACTAAATCGCCGTTACCATCTTCATAGCTGTTAGCATCGCTAAACGCACCTTGATAATTAAAACTGAGTACATCGCTGGCAATGCGCATACCTGCGCCGACCTTTTTGGCGTTATCAAGGGTGTTGTACTGGGCTGACACATAACCTGAATGCCATGCAAGTTCGCTACTTTCACTGTACTGAGGTGAAATAGAATTAACAGCAATCACACCTGCAATATTATCGCCTCCCGCGCTTACTGGAGAAACACCTGCAACCACTTTGTAGCTACTAATTTGATTAGCTGAAATATAAGACAGTGGCGGGTTCATTTGGTTAGCACAGGCGGCGGTGATTTGCGCCCCATCAACCAGTACCGCCACTCTATCGCCCATTAAACCATTTAAAACAGGTAAATTGGCCATGCCACCGGCGGCTGAAAAGTCCACTCCTAAATCGGTTAATAGCGATTCAGATGAGCCTAATGATAGGTGTTTATTTTGTGCTTGGCCGTGCACTTCAATCACTTCAATTGAGGTGTCATCTGCAAAAGCAACTGGCGATAATACGCTACTTATAACAAGCGCTAAAGGGGATAATAAATAAGAGGTTAAAGAATTTTTTTTATCAGTCATTATTGATTTACCACAAAATTTTTGTGGGTAAATTATACTTGCTGTAGCAATCTAAAAAGCGCGACATATTGTCGCACTTTGTTAATTTTTAACCCTGTTCGTCGTCAAAAATATCTTCTATTTTTAACTCAAACAACCTCGCAGCTTTAAAGGCCAGTGGCAAGCTGGGGTCAAACTTACCTTTTTCAATCGCATTAATAGTTTGGCGAGAAACATCTAGCAGCTCGGCCAACCTTGCTTGGGTGTAGTTATGCTCGGCTCTTAATACCTTTAATCGGTTTTTCATTCATCACCTGCACAATAGTGTTTGTTAAGCACATACACGCTAATTAAATACACTGCTCCCATTAAAAACATTAAATCGGGTATCTGTGCTTTAAAATCAATTAAGCCACTCAATTGCAAATTAGTGTACGCAAGCCCACCTACCAATATTGCACCTAGGGTAAACCCCATGGCACTGAGATGTATTTTTTGCATCAGCTCATCCATCCCCTGTAAGTAACGTTTGTTAGCCAAAATCATTACAATGCCGGCTATTACATTTACAACTATAAAAAAGCCGCTAATTATCTCTGCGCGATCCCAAATTAATGTCGGGCCAAAGCTACATAACGCTAAGGTGAGTAACCAAATCAAGGTACATTTAGCTAAGTAGCTAGTATTTTTAATTTGGCGTTGTTTTAAATTTAATTCTGCTTTCATTGCCTTTATCCTGCTTTTAAAAGTAATGCTTACTTTACAAATATCATCCATAGCACGCAAAAAGCCAAGTTAGCATTACATTTTAAATTTAACACTGCTTATTTTATATTGCGTTAATACTTTGCTGACTTACTTAGCCATCCTTTGGTTGGCTCAAGTTAAATTTTATTCATCTTTAATTATGGTTTAGGCCATGACTGGGGAAGGCTTTTAATTTAAAATGCCTGCCTCTTTATTCCTCATTCCCATATTCAATTTTAAATAAACGAGTGTGTTTTATTTTTTAAACATACAGGCGTTTTATTTGTTATCAAATTTTATTCAATACCTTCAAGGATTTTACATGGCCGTTGATATTATATCGCCGTCGAGTCAGCCCAATAGAGCCGCTATTTTAGTAGTGCTTGCACTAGGCACTTTTATTTTGGGTTTATCTGAATTTTCTATGATGCCTATGTTGCCATTAATTAGTGAAGCATTTGCTAGTACCCCATCACAAAGTGGTTATGCCATTAGTGCTTATGCTCTGGGGGTGGTTGTTGGCGCGCCTATTTTAATGTTGGCAACAGCCAACATGCGTAAACAAAAAGCGCTGTTACTATTTTTAAGTTTAATGTGTATTGCTAATAGTTTAAGCGCCTTAGCTAGCTCATTAGAACAACTGGTGCTCTTTAGGTTTTTAAGTGGTTTACCCCATGGCGCATATTTTGGCGCAGCCTTGTTATTGGCCTCAGATATAGCGCCTGTTGGAAAGCGTGCTAGCTTTATGTCAAAAGTATTTATGGGGCTGACGGTCGCAACCATTGTAGGCGTACCCGTAGTAACCCTCGTTGGGCAAAACTTGAGCTGGCGCTATTGTTTAGCTGGGGCAGGTGTACTGGCGTTTATTGCCTTTATTTTTGTTTATTATGTGGTACCCAATGTTAAAAACACTCATAAGTCTAATTTACTTAACGAGTTAGGGGTATTAAAAAATAAACTGGTTTGGTCTATTTTGGGTATTGTTATTATTGGTTTTGGTGGCGTGTTTTGTATTTATACTTATGTCGCCGACACTATTTTAGATGTAACCCAATCACCCGCGTACACCATTTCAATTGCGATGGTGATGTTTGGTATTGGCTCCACACTCGGTAACTACCTACTAGGAAAAGCAGCTGATAAATCGGCAATTAAAACCACGGGACTAACCCTTGCCTCAACTATTATTTTTGCATTTGCGTATGTGAGTGCCAGCTATAATATTTACTTACTTTATCTGGTGATCTTTTTTATTGGTTGTAGCTTAGGGCTTTCTACTTTAGTGCAAACACTGTTAATGGATGTATCGCCCAATGGCCATGCCATGATTGGTGCTCTCGTGCAATGTGCTTTTAACATTGCTAACGCGATTGGCCCTTGGGTGGGTGGCATTGCTATTGCGCAAGGTGCACAACCGAATCAGACCGGCTATGTTGCCGGAGCACTATTTTTAGGCGGGTTATTTATGTGGTGGCTAAGCTTTATACAAATAAACAATAATAACGCGAAACAAACGGCTGCAGCGTATTAAGTATAAAAAGAGCCGCGTATAGCGGCTCTTGTTATATTCATTACTTTAATTAATTACACGTCAATCGACGCCATATCAATAACAAAACGGTAACGCACATCTGAGCGTTCCATGCGCTCATAGGCGGTGTTAATTTCATCTATATTGATCATTTCACATTCAGGTAATACATTGTGCTCACCACAAAAATCGAGCATTTGCTGTGTTTCTGCAATACCACCAATCAAGGATCCTGCCACACGACGACGACCCATTAACAATGGCACTGTGTTTAGCTCATCTACAGGGCCTACTTGGCCAACAATCACTAACGTGCCATCAATATCAAGTAGCGGTGTATACAGTGATAGGTCATGCTTTACTGGTATAGTATCAATGATCACATCAAACGCTGATTGTGCATTTTTCATTTCATCATCGTTGTTCGACACTAAATAGTGCTGTGCACCTAGCTCAATAGCATCCTCTTTTTTAGATTCAGTACGGCCAATAACAGTAACCGTTGCACCCATTGCCACGGCATTTTTAACCGCCATATGGCCAAGCCCACCAAGGCCGACAACTGCAACGCGGCTGCCTTTTTTAACACCCCATTTGTGCAGCGGAGAGTAAGTAGTAATGCCAGCGCACAATAAAGGCGCCACTCGCGATAGCTCTAGATTTTTAGGTACTGAAAGCACAAACTCTTCACGAACTACAACATGCTTAGAGTAGCCACCTTGTGTCATTTCACCGTTTATTCTGTCTTTGCCACTGTAAGTGCCAACCATGCCTTCACGACAAAATTGCTCTTCGTGATTATGACATTGGTCGCAGCTTTGACATGAGTCAACCATACAGCCTACAGCAACGGTATCGCCTTGCTGATATTTAGTAACATCGCTACCAACCGAAATTACTTTACCAACAATTTCGTGCCCTGGTACTAATGGGTATTTACTGCCACCCCAATCGTTTCGCACTGCGTGTAAGTCTGAATGACAGACACCACAATATAAAATCTCTATTGCTACATCGTTATTTCGTAAATCGCGGCGCTCAAAAGAAAACTCTGTAAGTTCAGAACCTTGGCTTTTTGCTGCATATCCGACTGTTTTCATAATAACTCCATAGTTTATTAAAATTTATAACTCACACAGTATGCATTATCAGCTCTGAACATGAACTGACGTAGCAACTGCAAAAAACCCAGCATAATGCTGGGCTATTTTTATCAATTACTGCACCACAACGGCGTTTAACTCGTCAATCAGAGCTTTAATACGCTGGGCATTTTTGCCTAAATCACTTTTACCAATGCGAGATTTACTGCGTATGTCTACCACACGCTTACTGCCTTTGTCGTTAATACGCACGACAACATCATCTTTAAAGCCAAACCAGGTTGTGGTGTCTGTGGCTTCAACAATACCATTATTAACATCACTATTAACCAGTTCCCAACCAAGGTTTTCAATGGCTTTTGTTGTGGCTGCCACTAACTCTAGTTGCGTTTGGTTGTACTCGAGCGGTTTTAGCTCTGGATATGCTTTTCGTTGTTGCGCTGCAGTTTCTTCACCCGCGTAAGCAACAGGGTTGGGTGCATCAGCACGCAAAGGCACAACCGCAACAAACTCAGGTGGGTTAATTAAATCGGTAGAAATATCATGAATTGGCGGAACACTTTTTGCGGTATTCATCATGTTAAGCGGCATTGCAATAGCAACAGCTGCAAAAATAACCGTGATCACTGCACTGGCTAGGCTTACTGTTTTACGCATAAATAGCACTTGAACTAATAATAAGGCTAATGCTGCCCCACCAACATAAACACCTAATCTAAAACCAGCAAAAGCAGTGCCTAGTTCAACAATATTAAATTTATAAAGGGGTCCCGGTAGTACTACCATTAAAAAAGCGATAAGCCCAACTAAGGTCACTAAATGTTTCATTGCCTACTCCGTTATTGTTATATGGTTATTGTTTTTTAAACAGCTTTATACTGTTAACACTCCAATTTAGATTACTATGACCGATAAGTATCTATAAGGTCATAATTTATTGCTCTTTTAAAGTAGATAACTTGACTCCTTGGTAAAAATCAACAAACTACGGGGGTAAAATTATCAGGGTATTATTATTTATGAAAACAGAGATTAGTTACCGATTTGAGTCATCACAAGTGGCTAACCGCTTTTTACACGAATTAAAAGATTGGCCAGTCAATGACGTAAAAACACGCCTTTTCAATGGCGGCGACAGCGTTAAAGTAAGCTACGAATATGATGAAAGCGGATTTGATTATACCGTTGCCGAACTTGATGATTTAGCTGAGCAACACGGCGGACAAGAAGTATCGAGTTAAATCGACTTAAACCTAATCTGGTTACGTCCCTCTTTTTTTGCTTGATACAATAACTCATCTGCTGTTTTAATCACCGATTTAGGTTGTATATTTTGCTCAATTATACTGTTTGCATTGATACTCACGCAGCCAATACTAATAGTTAGCTGATTTTGTATATCAGAGCCAATATGATCAATATGTAAATCAATAATGGCGTTTAACAACAAGTTTGATACCTCAACACCTTGTTCATCACTGAGTCGATTAAATAAAAGAATAAACTCTTCGCCACCGTAACGAGCTGCCACCCCCTGATAAAGCAACGCTGTTTTATTTAAAACATTAGCCACTTTTTGCAGTGCGGCATCACCCGCTTGATGGCCATACACATCATTAAATTGTTTAAAGAAATCCACATCAACCAGTAATATCGTTAAAGTACTACGCTCATTTTTTGCTTCGCTCCACTGCTGATCAAATATTTCATCAAATGCACGACGATTAAATAAATGAGTGAGCCCATCTATCTTACTAATTCTCTCAAGCTCTTTATTTTTTTCACTTATTTGCATAAACAAAGCGTTAAAACCTTTAATCAGAACTTGCAGCTCTAAAAACTGATTACTCATTCTTAATGGGCTTAACGTGTTACGAAGTAGCATTTTATTTAATGCCTCAGCTCCGCTTATTAAAGGACGAATAAAATAACGATTAATAATAAATAAGCCCAGCAACGAAATAAGCAAAAACATTAATAGTGTTAACAACAAATCACGGTCTAATAAAGTAGGTAGTTGTTGATGATAATGTTTAATATCTATCAGCATAAGTGGCTCATTATTAATGTCGAGTAACACTCTTCGCCTTTGAGTAGCAATTTTACCGCCTTGTAAGCTACCCGTTAATTTTTTTAGGTGCGTATCAAACTGTCCATCGGCTGGAATAGAGTGGGTAAGGTCAACCTGTGACACACTGGCAATTTTTTGTATAAACGATGGGCGTACTTTTCTTATAAAAACCATAGCGCCAATTTGTTCACCCGTGTTATTGGTTTTTCTGATCATATGAGATGCAAACATCACTGGTCCATATTGCGTTTTTAAAAAACCAGAATGTTGTAAGCTGTTATTTTGTGGGGTGATATAGTTGAGAGGTAAAATTGATTTATTTTTTTTGTGTGTTTGTAAGTTAAATTCAGGGGCATCAAAATCATTAACTTGTACATAATTATGTGTTCTAGAGTAAACCAAATTAAAGTTCATATCATAAATAAATACGCCATCAATTTTCAACGATTTAAAGGTATCATCAACAAAGTTTGAGCTAATGTAACGAGAGCCTAGCGTTTGTAAAAACTCATAACTATCGTCCCACACAGCGTAATCATAATTTAGCGTTTTTAAAAATACAAACTCACGGTCTAAGGCAATTTTTACGCTTAGTAACTCTCTGTTTTGGTAATCTTCAATACTTTGCTCAATGTTAGGTAAACTAAAAAAGTAGCGATAACCAACTAGTAAACCAGTGACCATGGTCATTAAAATTAATATGCTTGTTATTACAAAGTATCTAAGTGACATAAGCTCTGCATTTTAGTATTTTAGGTACAGCTGCATGTAAGCTTTAAGTTTAAAGCTTACATGCACTTTGTTGAAATAGGTATTACACAACGTATTAAAGACCCCTTACCCAATTCACTTTCAACCTCTATAGTACCGTTGTGCTCTTTGAGTATGTTGTAAACTATAGCCATTCCCATACCAGTACCTTGGCCTACGGGTTTAGTGGTAAAGAAAGGATCGAATATTTGTTTAAGTATGTCGCCATCCATCCCACAGCCGTTATCTGCCACCTCAATATAAATATTATTTTTA
>NZ_BADW01000044.1:0-15695 GCF_000241165.1 Pseudoalteromonas sp. BSi20439 | reverse complement strand
AGATGGGCTTAACCAAGTTTTGGAAGGCTCTAAAGCTAAGAGTAATGTATACACCATTGGTGCTCGCTATGACTTCCACCCAATGGCTGCCTTAAAAGTAGACTTTAGCCGCCTAAAAGATGATATCTCAAATACTGAAACTGACGTAGTTGCCGTTGGCGTTGATTTAGTATTTTAATAGGAGCGAATGATGAAGAAATTAATTTTAGCCAGTATGCTAACAATGTGTAGCACAATAGCATTTGCTGAAGTTGCTGTAATTGTAAACCCAGCTAATGCCAATGCAGTGAGCCAAGATGATATTAAAAAAATATACCTTGGCAAGAGCAAATCGTTTGCTGATGGTACCAAAGTAAATCCTGTTAACCAAAATGGCACTGCAGTGGCAGATGAATTTAACGACAAACTTGTTGGTAAGTCAGGCAGTCAGCTAAATGCCTATTGGTCAAAGCTGGTTTTTACTGGTAAAGGCACGCCTCCAGGTAAACTTGATAACGACCAAGCAGTAATTGATTTTGTAGCTGCTAATGCAGATGCTATTGGCTATATCGATAGCGCTAAAGCAAGTGATAAAGTAAAAGTAGTAGGTAAATATTAATCTACTAGGTTAAAAACAAAAGCCCGCAATAAATACTTTATTGCGGGCTTTTTTATATCTATAACATTTACAACCTTCATAAAACGTTAAAGTAGTGTCTTAACGACTACTCAATTTTAAACTTAGCAGTTGCATCTAATAGGTTATCTGAAAGGTAATGTAAGTTTTTAGCCACATCTCTTACTGCTTTAAGTGAGCTCATCGTATCTTCAAATGAAACATGCATATTAGATACGTTATCTACAACCATTGCGGCCACTGAGGTTTGCTCTTCTGTTGCTGCTGCAATCTGCGAGTTCATCCCATTAATTTCTAGTATTTGCTCTGCTATTTTTTCAATCGAGACACCGGTTTGCTCTGCTGCACTGGCATTATCGGTTGCCATGTCTCTTGCAGAGGTCATAGCCGTTACAGATTCATTGGCAGCAACACTTAGGGTACTTAATAGCTCACGAATTTCATTGGTTGACTGTGCTGTGCGTGATGCAAGCTCGCGGACTTCATCAGCAACCACGGCAAAGCCACGACCGTGCTCACCTGCGCGTGCAGCTTCTATTGCAGCATTTAACGCTAACAAGTTTGTTTGCTCGGCAATGGAGGTGATTACATTTAGTATTTGCGATACATTTTTAGTGTCATCGGCTAACTTATTAATGGTGTTGGCCGCTATATTAATTTCATCGCTTAAAGTGCGCGACGCATTAACAGACATTTTTACTTGCGCACGGCTTTGATCTACTTCTTTTTCTGCTGTTTGCACGGCATTAGATGCGCTCGCAGCTGATTGTGAAATATCGCCAACGCTTTGCTTCATTTCTTCCATCGACTGTTTAACAACATCGGCATCGGTGGTTTGTTTAGTGGTTGCTCGCTCAGCTCGCTCCATTCCTTGCACAAGCCGGGTTGAATTTTCCATTAACGGTTCACATACCGCTATTACTTCTAAAACGGTTTCTCTAAGTAGACTAATAAAGGCATTAAAGTTTATAGATACCTGTCCTATTTCATCTTCAGAGTTAACGGCAAGCTTGGTACTTAACGACCCTTTGCCACTTGCTAGAAGACTCAGGTTATTGGCGGCATCACTGGCTGATGAACCAATATTACGCGCAATCCAAATAGCCATAAGTAATAGCAGCACTAATGATACAACCGCAACAAGCAGCATTAAATTAAGCGCATCATCTGAGCGTGCTTTTGTATTAGCAACAAGTTGGAAAAAGCGATCATCTGCTTTTTGCTGCGCGCTTTTAAAGCTAGTTAAAACAGCCTCAAAAAGGCTTGTTTTAAGCTGAGCCTGTTGTTGTATTTTGCTAAAGTCAGCCGTGCCATTAACCATACCATTGGCGATAGTTGAAGATATTTTCTCATAATTAGCCAGCCGCGTTTTTGTGTCGCTATTAATATATGATGCATTAATTGCTTCTATTGCGTCTAGGTTCGTAGTGAGCTGCTGATAAGTTTCACCCGCTTTTGTTACCAAGTCTTGTTCACCAAAGGTTACAGCCTGAGTGTATAATTCATCTAACTTTTCTAAAATACTTACATTAGCCAGGGTTAATTTGGCTACTTTATAAGAAGATTTCTCCATTTCATCAAGTGATATGCGATTTTCGTTCATAGCAAAGTAATTAACCAAAACAATTACTAAGAATGCGATAATCGCTATAGATGTAATTGCATGTATTTTTTTAGTAATGCTGAGGTTTTTAAAAGAGAAACCTGAAGCCATATTAATTTACCCCGTTTAATTATCTATAGTTATTATCGGCTTAAGATTCAAAAATGTTAACTTTATTTTTAACTTTCGACGCTTTTTATACATAAAATTAAATATACAGCAGTATTCTTTTATAAACACTAACAATTGAAATATAGAGTGTTCTCTCCAATGTTCAACATTAATCTAAAAAGAGTTGTTTAATATTTTAAATTTCAGGCACAAAAAAACCAGTAACATTACTGTTACTGGTTTTTGTATTTGGTGCGGATGGGGGGACTTGAACCCCCACGCCCGAAAGCACTACCCCCTCAAGGTAGCGTGTCTACCAATTCCACCACATCCGCATTTTTTAAGCTATTGCTTAGTGTTAAGTCTTAACGCTAACTTGAGGAAAGAAAACAACTTAACAATTTAAACTAAATTAATTTGGTACGTCAGAGCTTTGCTCTTTAGTTGATGTTACAGGAACATCTTCTTCAACTGGGTTAACAGTTTCAACAGCTGGAGCAGCTTCTAAGTTTTCCCACTCATCAGTCTTTTTAATTTGACCGGCAGTTAGGTTACCTAAAACAATACTCAACACAAAAAAGATTGTTGCCAAAGTTGTTGTTGTTTTCGTCATAAAGTTACCGGCTCCTGAAGAACCAAAAACAGTAGACGATGCGCCCGCACCAAATGATGAGCCCATGTCAGCACCTTTACCTTGCTGGATCAAAACCATACCAACAAGCGCTAAAGCTACAACTAAATACACTACTAATAAAATTTCGTACATCTTATACGGTCCCTTTTGCACTATTGCAGATAGCAGTGAATGATTCTGCTTTTAAACTTGCGCCGCCAATTAGCCCGCCGTCTATATCTGTTTGTGCAAATAATAATTCGCTATTTTTTTCATTAACGCTACCACCATATAAGATGGTTAGCCCTTGTGCTAAATCGCTGTCTAGTGAAGCAATTTTGTCACGGATAAATTTGTGAACACTTTGTGCCTGTTCAGGCGATGCAGTCTTACCTGTGCCTATAGCCCAAACGGGCTCATATGCTATCACAGATTCTTTCAGTGCTGCTACACCTAATTTATTAATTACTGCGTCAATCTGCGCAGCAACTACCTGTTCTGTTTGCCCGTTTTCTTGCTCTATTTCGCTCTCTCCAACACATAAAATAGGCGTTAAACCTACTTGTTGTGCGCGAGCAAACTTAGCCGCTACGGTATCGTTACTTTCTTTGTATATGCTGCGTCGTTCTGAATGACCAACCAGTACATACTTTGCCCCTAACTGTTTAATCAGCTGGGCATCTACTTCACCAGTAAAAGCACCGGGTGTATTCTCTGAAACGGTTTGTGTTCCGGTAGTTACACCACTTGCAATCATTGCTGATACCAGTGGAAACGGAGGAAATAACACAATGTTTACTTCAGCAGATTTAACATTGTTAATAGCATCAGACAGTTGTTCAACAAGCTCTAATGAGCCATTCATTTTCCAGTTGCCTGCGACCATCGCCTTGCGTGTTGCCATTTTTCCACTCCACATTAGAAAGCGGGCGAGATATTAACTCGACTCGCCCAAAGTTACAAGAGGTTATTGTTATCAATCAGTTTGTTTGCTCATAGATTCGACAACCGCTGCTATTTTCTGTGCACTGTCGATAACTATTTTTTCTTGCTCTGCTTCAACCATCACCCGTACAACAGGTTCAGTACCAGATTTACGCAGTAATACGCGGCCTTTATCTGCTAAGCTTTGTTCTACTTCAGCCACTGCAGCAAGCACTTCTGGCGCTTGGGTCGGATCGGTACCGGCAGTGTATCGCACGTTAATCATTTTCATTGGGTACTTAGTAAATCCAGCGCCTAAATCTTGAAGTGTACGGTTTTGTGCCACCATAGCAGCAAGTACTTGCAAGCTTGAAATAATGCCATCGCCAGTGCTAATCAAATCTAGATTTAAAACATGACCTGAGCTTTCACCACCTATTTTCCAGCCTTTTTGCTGCAGTAGCTCCATCACATAACGGTCACCCACTTTGCTGCGAGCAAAAGCAATACTTTTAGCTTTTAATGCATTCTCAAGGCCCATATTCGACATTACAGTACCAACAACACCACCACCTAAGTTGTCATCTTGAGCAGCTTGACAGGCAATAATATAAACTAAATCATCACCATCAAATACACGGCCATTATGATCAACCATCATTACACGGTCGCCGTCGCCATCATAGGCAATACCTACATCCGCTTTATGCTCAAGTACTTTTTGCTTTAGTGTATCTACGTGAGTTGCGCCACATTCGTGGTTAATGTTCACCCCATTTGGCTCACACGCATGAGTGATCACCTCAGCACCAAGCTCTCGCATTACTGAAGGCGCTATGTGATACGTTGCACCGTTGGCACAATCTAAGACTATTTTTAATCCCTCAAGTGATAAGCCTTGTGGGAACTGGCTTTTACAAAACTCAATATAACGGCCATCAGCGCTTGATAAGCGTGTTGCTTTACCTAGCTTATCAGAGGCTACACATGTCATTGGTTCGTCAAGCATGGCTTCAATTTGCAGCTCTACAACATCATCTAGCTTTAAGCCTTGGCCATTAAAAAACTTAATACCGTTATCGTAGTAAGGATTATGGGATGCACTGATCACAATACCTGCTTCTGCGCGAAACGTTTGCGCTAAATACGCAACGGCAGGCGTTGGCATAGGACCAAGTAAAATAACATCAATACCGGCTGCAATTAGACCAGACTCTAGTGCGGTTTCAAGCATGTAACCAGAAATACGAGTGTCTTTACCAATAATGACTTTTTTTGTACCGTGTTGCGATAATACACGCCCTGCAGCCCAACCTAACTTCATTGCAAATTCAGGATTAATAGGTCCTTGACCTACTAAACCACGCACACCATCTGTGCCAAAATATTTTCTTTCTTTCATTTAAAGTACTCCTTGTTTGCAGGCTTGATATACGCCAAGCACGTCTGCGGTTTCTTTTACATCATGCACACGAATAATATGCGCACCATTTTGTGCAGCTATTAATGCGCCAGCTAAACTGCCTGCTAATCTATTTTCTGTATCTCTGTTGAGTAAATTACCAATCATTGACTTACGCGATAACCCTGCTAGCAGCGGTAAGCCAAACTGCGCGTAGTCATTAAATTGAGCCAATATTTGATAATTGTGTTTAAGTGTTTTTCCAAAGCCAAAACCAGGGTCTAATATTAACTGGCTTTGCTTTATGCCAGCAGTTTCGCATGCAGCGATTCGCTGGTTAAAAAAGTCATTTATCTCGCTTGCTAAATCATCATAGTGAGGGTCGTTTTGCATACTTCGCGGCTGTCCTTGCATATGCATTAAGCAAACCGCCACATCAGGGTACTGCGCAACGACAGCAAGCGCATCGTCCTCTTGTAAAGCTCTCACATCATTTACTATATCCGCACCGGCTTCAATGGCTTGACGCATGACCTCAGCTTTACTGGTATCGATTGAAATAATGCAATCACTTTGCTCACGAATAGCCTTAATAATCGGAATTACGCGCTGCAGTTCGTCTTCAAGGCTAACATCGGGCGCACCTGGGCGTGTTGATTCACCGCCAATATCTAGAATAGTCGCGCCATCATCAAGTAATTGCATCGCATGATTTAGCGCAGCTGCCGTATTAAAAAACTGGCCACCATCCGAAAATGAATCAGGAGTAACGTTTACTATTCCCATAATAACGGGCTCGCTAAGGTCAAGCGTTCGACCACGCGCAAGGTTAATTTTATTATTCATCGCTTACCTTAATATGTGTTTGTTGAGTGTAATTTGGGTTAATCACAGCAAACTGATACAAAAAAGCCCCGAACTTCGGGGCTTTTGGATACGTTATTTTAACGATTATTCAGCTTTATCATCAAGGTTTGTTTCATCTTTTTTAGACTCATCTTTTTTAGATTCGTCAGTTGGTTTTTGGATTTCATCAACTGCTTTATCTTTAGAAACATCTTCTTTTTCTGGTTTAGCTTCATGACGGTCATGCGCATCACGTGGTTCACGTACTGGCTGACGTGCCATTAAATCATCAATCTGTTTCGCATCGATAGTTTCATACTTCATCAGTGCATCTTTCATTGCGTGTAAAATATCAATATTTTCTTTCAATATTGATTCTGCACGTTGATAGTTGCGGTCTGAGAATAAACGTACTTCTGCATCAATTACTTTGGCTGTTTCATCCGACATGCTCATAGAACGACCACCGCCGCCACCCATATACATTTCGTTTTGATCTTCAGCATAAAGTAATGGACCTAGCTTTTCGCTTAAGCCCCATTGTGTAACCATTTTGCGAGCAATGTCAGTTGCACGTTCGATATCGTTACTTGCACCTGTAGTTACTTTGTCTTCACCATAAATAATGGCTTCTGCAATACGGCCACCATAGAGGCTAGAAATCATAGATTCAAGCAGTTCTTTAGAATGGCTAACACGGTCTTGCTCTGGTAAATACATTGTCACACCAAGCGCACGGCCACGTGGAATAATAGATACTTTATAAACCGGATCGTGCTCAGGCACCATACGACCTACAATGGCATGACCTGCTTCATGGTAAGCCGTCATTTCTTTTTCTTGCTCGCTCATCACCATGGTCTTACGTTCAGCACCCATCATGATTTTATCTTTTGCAGCGTCAAATTCAGCCATACTAACAACACGCTTATTACCACGAGCTGCATAAAGAGCGGCCTCATTCACTAAATTAGCAAGATCAGCCCCTGAGAAACCAGGTGTACCACGTGCAATCACTGCTGCTTCAACGTTATCACCTAAAGGTACTTTACGCATGTGTACTTTTAGGATTTGCTCACGACCACGAATATCTGGCAGACCAACCACAACTTGACGGTCAAAACGACCAGGACGAAGTAATGCTGGGTCTAAAACATCAGGACGGTTAGTCGCAGCAATAACGATAATGCCTTCATTACCTTCAAAGCCATCCATTTCAACTAGCATTTGGTTAAGCGTTTGCTCACGTTCATCGTGACCGCCGCCCATACCTGCGCCACGTTTACGCCCTACCGCATCGATTTCATCAATGAAAATGATACAAGGTGCTGCTTTTTTAGCTTGTTCGAACATGTCACGTACACGTGATGCACCTACACCCACAAACATTTCAACAAAATCAGAACCCGAAATGGTAAAGAACGGTACTTTTGCTTCACCAGCAACCGCCTTAGCAAGCAAGGTTTTACCCGTACCAGGAGGACCAACCATAAGTACACCTTTAGGAATACTACCACCTAATTTTTGGAACTTAGAAGGGTCACGTAAAAAGTCCACCAGCTCGGTTACATCGTCTTTGGCTTCATCACAGCCAGCTACATCAGCAAAAGTCGTTTTGACTTGATCTTCACTCATTAAACGGGCTTTACTTTTACCAAATGACATGGCGCCTTTGCCACCGCCACCTTGCATCTGACGCATGAAGAAAATCCACACACCAATTAGCAGTATCATAGGGAACCAAGAAATGAAAATACTTGCTAAAAACGATTGTTCCTCAGGTTTAACACCTTTGACATTTACATCGCTTTTTAACAAATCATTTAAAATATCTTTATCATAGATCGGCATTATCGTTTGAAAACGCTCGCCACTATTTTTTATGCCAGTAATCGTGCCACTGCCACTTTCAATAGACACTTCTTGTATAGAGCCGCTGCGGGCATCTTTAACAAATTGACTGTAACTTGTTTGACGATCAACTTGATCGCCGCCATTAAAGCTCTGAAATACTGACATAAGCACAACTGCAATAACCAGCCAGAGTATTAGATTTTTCGCCATATCGCTCAAGGGGTTAACCTCTTGTATCCAATTAATTTAAATTCAACTAAACGCCAAGCAACTGTACTACAGTTTGTATCCAGTCGCTACTATATATACTTCCCGAGAACGGGGACGCGAGGCATCCGGTTTACGTATCTTCACTGCTTTAAAACTATTACGTACATCTTGCAAATATTGATCAAAGCCTTCACCTTGGAATACTTTAACAATAAACGCGCCATTTTTCTTTAAAACTTGGTGGCACATATCAAGTGCAAGCTCAACCAAGTACATGCTACCTGCCTGATCAACCGAGTTATTGCCACTCATGTTAGGTGCCATATCAGACAATACCACATCTACATTTTTACCATCAATGCGTTTTAATAGCGCATTAAGTACAGCCTCTTCACGAAAGTCACCTTGTAAAAAGTCAACACCCGCTAATGAATCCATAGGTAAAATATCACACGCAACCACTTGGCCTTTGTCACCTACTTTTTCTGCTAAGTATTGTGACCAACTCCCTGGAGCTGCGCCTAAATCAACCACTGTCATTGCTGGACGCAATAACTTATCTCTGTTTTGGATTTCGTCTAATTTGAAAACAGCTCGAGAGCGCCAGCCTTTTTTTTGCGCTTCTTGAACATATTTATCATCAAAATGTTCTTTAAGCCAACGCTGTGAACTGGCTGACTGTTTTTTATTTGTCATAAATTAACACGCAACTAATTAGTAATATTCTCTAGATGGCGTTAGAATACCCTTAATTCAAGCCATATTCAGCAAAATTTGTAATATCATGACATTATCAAACAAACAAAAGCAGTTTTTAAAAGGTCAGGCACATAGCCTTAAGCCTGTAGTTTTACTAGGTTCTAACGGTTTAACCGAAGGCGTAGTAGTTGAAATCCAAAGCGCATTAGAAATTCACGAATTAATTAAAGTGAAAGTGCCAACTGGCGATCGTGAAACCAAAAAGCTTATTTTTGATGCCATTGTTCGCGAAACAGGGGCTACCAAATTACAAACAATCGGTCATACGATTGTGCTTTACCGTCAAAGCCCTGAGAAAAAAATTCAGTTGCCTCGCGGCTAATAACCCGTTTAAAAATACCTAAAAAACCAGCTTCGGCTGGTTTTTTTGTACATGATTAAAAATCCATTGTTCGCAATTTTGATCTGTAGTTGCCATCCTCAAGCTTATTAAGCAAATAATAGTGCCCGTATTGCTCCTCATCCATATTTTCAATCGCTTGGTTACTTAATAATGAAGCCAGTTGCGGTGTGGTATTACTATGCCCTATAACAACCACAACGCCGTCTTGTGCCAACAACTGATTTTTCAAAGCCGTTAAATCTGCAGCATTATAGGTAATCGTTTTAATATTAAAATACGCGGCTAAAGGCGCTGCAGTACTTAATGTGCGGTTATAATTACTACTGTATAACGTTATGTGTGGATAAATGTTAACCAACGAAACCAAATACTCAGCACGCGCCTGCCCTTGCTCTGTTAAATATGGATTACTGCCTATTTGTTTTTCACTATGGCGAAACAAATAAAGTTGTTCAGGCGCAGAAAAAGCAGGATGGCAAGCGAGTAACAGTAATGCTACCCATGCTGATTTTATCAATGAGCTCATTATTTTTTGCCTCGTTTGTATGCCAATAAACGGTCTATGAATTCAGTGGTAAGCTCATTAATAAGCCCTGTTTCTGCATTTAAAATTAAGCTAAAGCCTACGTTTAAATGCGGAAAAACCACTAAATCACTTCGGTATCCTTGTACCCAACCACTGTGATAGTAAAGCGTTTCATCATTATAGTCATACACACGCCAACCCAGCCCGTAATAGGCTTCATTCATGTGTTCTCGCCACACCCGTCGATAACGTTCTTTTTTAGTGTGCGTGTACGGACGCGTTTGGGTAGCTAATGCGTCTAATGATAATACCGCTGGATATTGCCCTAATTGCGCATTTAACCAGATAGCCATATCTGACGCACTGGCGTTAACCCCTGCCGCGGGTGCAACTTTGTAATAATTCTTTTTTAAACGGGCGCTATACCAACGCTTTTTACCACGCACGTGAGGGTGTGCATAGTTATTATCTTGCACCATGGCATCGTAACCTAAACTAGCATCATTCATTTCTAAAGGGGTAAAAAACGCGTCATTGAGCCATTGGGTATAGGTTTTGTTGGTGCTTTTTAAAATCACGTCGTCAATTAAGCTAAACATCACATTTTGATAACCATAACAATCACCAGGGTCACAAATGGGTTTAACACTCAATAGTTTTTCAACAATGTCGTTATACCCCATTCGGGATTCAATTAAGTTATCGTAAGCATTGGGCACTAACCCACTAGAATGGCTTAAAATATGAAAAACTTTTAAATCATCTTTATAACCAGTTTGCTTAAAGTCAGGTAAATAGTGACTAACAGGCAAATAAAGGTTGAGCCGCTGTTCATTTGCAAGTTTAGCCGCTAACGACCCTGCAAATGTTTTCGATACTGAAGCTAAACGAAACCGAGTGTGCGGATTAATTTTTTGTCCACTGCGTACCTTTGTATGGCCCATAGTATGGATATAGTCACGCGCTTGGGAGTTGACAATAGAAAGCGCTCCTCCTGGGATCTTTTTTATTTTTAGTTTTTTTCTGTATAGCGTCCATAACTTTTAACAAATGCTTCCCAATCAGGATCTGTGCTTGCGCTCGCCTGTAAATGCGTCCCCATAAGGCACACAGCAAAAAAGTAAAAGGGTAAGGTGTTAAAATACTTCATTCTTAGCTAATTTTTCTTTTTTAGTCATAATCGACCGTTATAATATCATGAACTTTTGTTCGGACTAACGTACAATATGTCCGAATAATGGCTTTTGAGTGGATGTAAAATATTTATGCGTTTTTTAGTTGTATCACTTTTTATAATATTAGCGTCAGGTTGTGCTGTCGTTAAACAACCCGCAGAGCCTTTAGCAATGCCTGCAAAGCCTATGCTTAAGAGCCAAACTTATCAGTTAAAGTATGAAACTGAGCATGCTTCACCAAAAGTGAAGTCGGTGCAGTTACCCGCTCACAACGTGAAAAAAAATCAAACCGTTCGAGTAATTGTAGACCGTGCAAGCGTCACAGACACTTTGGTCTCTCAAATAAGCCAAGCCCTAATTGATAAACAACTTAAGGTGACCACAAGCGAGAATAGCGATTACACGTTAGCCATTCATCAGGTTGATCTGGAATTTGTAGATGACGCCAAGTACACCCTAGCGCAACCAGAAAAACCATATTCACTGTTTTCAAAAGTTGCGCAGCAATTTCCCTCGCAACAATGCGCAAATATATTAGCCCAAGTTAGCATGCGACTTACTCACAAAGCATCAGGCGATGTGGTGTGGTTTGCTAAATCATCAATTGACAGTGCAAGCTTTCATCGTGAACCTCTAGTTTATAGCTTCAGCGAAGAAAAGAAGATCACTAATGAGCTGGAAGTTGTTGCATTTATACATAAGCACAACACCGAGCAGGCTCGCCTAAAGCGAGCTGAACTTAATAGTGAAGTAACAGCCCCTGCGTATAAAACCATTACGAAACTGAGTCGTTTAACTAAATTAAATGGGCCATGTACACGCACCGAAATAAGCGCGCTCACTCCCATGATGCAATTTTATCTAAGCAGTATTCTTATTGATAAAATTAAAGTTCAGTAGTTGTTAGGACGACCGCTACATTTTTTTACAGATTTAGCCAAGAGTTTGACAATATACTAGGGTCTGCTGACCTTTCAAGGTTAAATTTGCAGCAGTCTGTTTGGTATTTAAGCAAGGCAGAGCCTATGTGGTGTGGTTATTCCCCATAAATAGGCGATAACGCAGCATCAATGCCAAACAGGCGCTGCCCGAAGGGTTCTGCCTATGGGCGATTTACTCTTTGTTGCCTACATGGATGTAGGTAAGGGGCGTAAGCAGGACGCGGAAGCTTTGCTCGGTTTTTACTTAGCCCACTAGGTTACAAACCTCGCGCCGCGATTAAACCGCCCCTAGTTTGAACAAATATTAATCCGCAAAGGTCAACAGACCCTTGCCTCTTTAGCAAACTCTAATTAAGGTTCCAAGGATGACGCATACTTCACTTAAACAATCTTTTGGTTGTGCAGCCTTATTAGTTGCCGCCATTTTTAGTGCCAAAAGCAACGCTAGTAATCGTTACTATGCCGATAATACCTTAGAGCCCACAACTGGGTTTGCTTGGGATTGGAGTGCTGGTGCGGGTTATTACATTGAAGACTCTTATTTAGTTGGCATGAACTCCTATGATGTTGGCGCAGAGCTAGATTTGAGTCTTGCCGTTTCTTACGACAATTTTTACCTTGATTTTGACCATAATCAGCTCAGCGGTGGACTTGTTTTAGGCTATAGCTTAATTAACAAATATGATTGGGGCCTTGATTTATTAGGTACCAATATTCAAGCGGGGTTTGATGAGCAAGGTTTAGGCTTTTACAACGACGGGGTAATTGATCCACTGCGTGGTATAAAAAAGCGTAACTATGATTTTGACACCGGCCTTCGATTAACACGCCGATTTGAAAATTCACAAATTTCCCTTGAATACTTACATGATATATCTGGTGCTCATAACGGCTGGGTTGCCAATGTGTTTTTCAGCCATATTCAACCTTGGCGCAATTGGGAGTTTCGCTCCGGAATTGGCCTAAGCGCCTACTCTGCTGATTTTACAAACTATTACTTTGGTATTGATAGCGATGAAGCAAACGCAACCCGTCCTATTTATAATACCGACGCCAGTACCAGTATTATGTTTGAATTTCATGCTGAATATCCAATTAATCAAGATTGGGTATTTTTAGCAGGCTGGTTAACTACATGGTTTTCAAAAGAAATTGATGACAGCCCAATTATTTCCCAAGGATATCAACACAAAGCCAAGGTAGGCCTGCGTTATGTACTTTAGATTTTTTTACTGTTTGTTGTTTACATATTCAGGCTCTTTGCTTGCAGTGACAACACAAGCGCCCAGTGAGCTTACTGCCGTACCGGATACCTGTGTCGCCTTACGTGAAGGACGCCATTGTTACGCCGATGTGGTTTTATCATGGCAGCAACCGGAAGTAGGGAATTATTGCTTACGCGACGCGACTTCAAAGTACATTATGCAGTGCTGGCTTAAACAGCGACAAGGTTCGTTTAATTATGCTTTTGACTCAACACAAAGCATTTCATTTGAGCTATTTGATAGTAATACATCACAGGTCATTGCTGTAAGCGAAGTAAAACTACAATGGGTGTATCAAAATAGGCAAAAAAAGCGGCGCTGGCGATTATTTTAAATCAGCAAACTATTAAACACATTTTACTAGCTAAAATATCATTTAGGTATACGAAGAAAGCTTATGGATAATTACGGTACTATTTTACTGGTTGAAGATGATATCTCTCTTGCACAATGGGTGACTGAGTATTTAACTGAGCAAGGTTATATTGTGCATGTGTGTCATCGCGGTGATGAGGTTGTAAGCCAAGTAAAGCATTTAAATCCACAACTTATTTTACTCGACATTATGTTACCCGGACTTGATGGTATTAGTGTATGTCGTGAGTTACGAAGCTTTTATCATGCCCCTATAATTATGCTCACCGCACGAGATGAAGAAATGGATGAGGTCATTGGGCTTGAAGTCGGTGCTACCGATTACATAATAAAACCTGTTCGCCCTCGTGCATTGCTTGCCCGTATTAAGTCGGCTTTACGTTACAGCAACGACATGCCTAACACTGATGCTCAAACGAGTATGATCAATATCGGTCAATTAAGTATTAATACCGAATCTCGTAACGTCACACTCAACCAACAAGATATAAATATTTCAAGCGCAGAGTACTTATTACTGCATTATTTAGCGAGCAACGCTGGGCAAGTAGTATCGCGTGATGCGGTATTTAAAGCAACCAAAGGCAGGGAGTATGATGGCTTAGATAGAAGCGTTGATGTACTTATTTCTGCTTTACGTAAAAAGTTTAATGATGATCCGCAAAAACCAGAAAAAATAAAAACTATTTGGGGCCGTGGTTATTTATTCGTGACTACAGCGTGGTAAGTTTTAATACCAGAGTGCTTATAAATAAACGTCACTTTAATGTACCAAGCCTGCGCTATTAATATGGAATAGCATCAATGAAAAAGTTTTATATTTCACTACTGGGCAGTGCGCTGCTTTCAATTATTGTTTTAGGTTGGCTCATTGATGCATTTAGTCAACAAGCGCATGCGCCACTCGATGAGTTTAGTTTACAAAGCCAAATTATTGTTGGTTTAAGTGAACAACTCACGGCTATAAAACCACAAGCACGCCCTGAGAAGGTAACTCAGTTAGCCAGAGATTTTAATCTAGCTCTTAACTACAAATTAAACCAGTCGCTCGCACTGCCATCAGAGTTATTAGATAAAATGCAAACCCAAGGCGGGTTAATACTCGAGGACGAGCAAGGCTTTTACATGCTCTACACGAATGATGCATTGAGCCCTTATCATTTAACCATGCGTTTAGATAAGCCTTACGAAAGCACACAGCGAAACGACATAATTTTAACACTGCTATTTTATACTGGCTTATGTGTTTTTATGGGCTTTATTATTACCCCTTTAGCAAAACGCCTCACGGTATTAAATGATGCGGCAAAACAGTTCGCATCCGGTAATGTTAAAGCCCGAATTAAGCCCTCTCGCTTTACCTATATAAAAGATGTGGAACTGACTTTTAACCGTATGGCGAGCCAAATTGAAAAGTTAGTTGCTGAAAATAAACTGATGGCCTCAAGCCTATCCCATGACATTAGAACTCCAATAGCCTGCTTACGCTTTGGTGTTGACGCCGCCCTTGATACTCATGACGAGAGTAAAATAAAGCATTATTTAACCCGTATGGAGACCGATTTGGATCATATGGAGTCAATGTTAAAAAGCTATTTAGCGTTTGCTACTTTGGAACAAAATGCCAATAAACTTACCTACTCATCAGCAAATATTAAACATTATCTCAGTGATATTATGTCGCAACTTGAACCTAAAATAGCCGCACGTTCGCTCAAAATCTCTTTAGAGTGCGATGATCATATTATATATGCTGACTTACATTGGCTAGCAAGAGCAATCGCTAACTTAATTAATAATGCCTGCGATTTTGCACATCATCACATTAAAGTAACAGCTTCAGTGCAAGAACACGTTTTAGTTATTAGCATTGCCGATGATGGCCCAGGAATAGCTCAAGAAAATAACCATAAAGTATTTAGCCCGTTCTTTCGTGAACGTAGCCACCGCAATCGCAGTGACAATAGTTACGGACTCGGGTTAGCGATCGTTGCCAAAGTCGCAGATTGGCATCATGGTACTGTAGCAGTAAGCAAAAGCGAGCAACTTGGTGGAGCCTGCTTTACATTAAGTATTGCTCAGCATGAAGGTTAATCAACCAAGCACTATGGCTTCTAACTAACGCAATATAA
>NZ_BADW01000045.1:0-9441 GCF_000241165.1 Pseudoalteromonas sp. BSi20439 | reverse complement strand
GCGTATGGCTGATTTTTATATTGATACTTTAAAGGTATTTTCTCGCCATGTTCTTGGGTTCGATCTTTCCACTCCAAGAGATAAAGGTTTTCATGGATATACCAATTCAATGAACTTGGTTACTAGTGAGGGTACTCAAGTCGGTTTTGTTGGTATTGGTGGTCAACGCAACACTGTTTATTTTCAAATTTCTGGTGAGGGGTGTAAACACCTTTGGTCACATACAACACCTTTTATACTTCATCACTGGCTTTCTAAGGTTCTAAGTATCAGTTATTTATCGCGTATCGATATTGCTCGCGATTGTTATGATGATGTTTTTAACTGTAAAAATGCTGAAACTAATTTCTTTCAACGTGCCTTTGCTCGTAAAAAAGGTGGCCCTAATCCAACTATGTCACCTCGCCATTCATTTACTGTTGATGGTGTTTATGATGTTGAAATGACCACTATTGGTAAACGTACTAGCCCTGTTTATTGGCGCATCTATAACAAAAAATTAGAACAAGGCATTCAAGAACCTGATCTTATTTGGTATCGCAATGAAGTTGAACTTAAGAAATGGACTGTTGATTCACTCTTAGATCCTGATTCTACCTTTGCGGGAATCTGTGATTTTTCACAACAAATGATTAATTCTGATGGTGTTCATACTTCAAGTTCTCCAAGAGCAACAAAGGCCGCTACTGATTTAGCCAGTAGAGTGAAATGGGTTAGACGTATGTGCGGTAAAGCACTATCAGATATTTTTGAAATTACTGAGGGTGATATTCAAACGCTTTTAGGTTTGTTAGTCCCTGATAAATATATAACGGGTAAGTCTTTGGATATACCTAACACCTACAAACAACTATTAACTGAACAATTAAGGGCTGCTTAATGAATATCTATTGTGATATGCAACCAATTAAATGTTTGAACAAAAAATGTAATTTTATTGGGGTTCATGGTCAATTAATTCCTGATTATAAACTTCGAAAATTAACTTGCCCTGATTGCTCAGGTGCAAAATTTAAAATCTTAAATTAAGGAGTCATTAACATGGCTATTGTTATCGCTGGTATCGGTATTACTAAATTCCCAGAGTCAAAAAACCCTGATGTTGAAAAAGCAACGCTAGAAGTTTTATATCCTTTTGACTCGGTTAATTCACCTAAATTTCATCGCAAGGCAATTGGTAAAACTACTGCAACACCTTTTGGCAAAGAGCCGATTGTTATTAATGCGTCTTACGCTCACGTTCTTATAGATAACAAAGCTTTCGTTGCTGATAAGGCTTACGAACTTAAGTTCTCATTTAATGATGAAACTTTTGATAATGAAGTTGTTGAACTTATACCTGTTGACCCTGAATTAAAGCGTCACTTCAAAGAATCTTTAGGCGGGTAGTCACATGGCCAGTTACGAATATATCGTAATTTGCCCAGTTGCACCTGTCGAAAAACAGTGTCCTGTGGAATTGGAAGTAGTCGAAAACCATCTTCCAGTTCCGCTCGATTACGAGACATTTCAAAATGAAGTGCTCCCGTCAATCATTGGTGTTCTGCTCTTATGTTATGGGTGGAAAAAATTAAGAAAAATGGTTTTTTAAATTAAGGAATATAACCATGAAAAATTTACTTGTTTCTAAAAAGTTAAAAGCGGGTTTGTTAGTTGCTGCCGCTACTGTTTCGGGTTCTGCTTTTGCTGAAGTTGCTGCTGAAGTAACTGCTGCAACAACTGGTTTTACATCATTCTTTACTGATAACGCGAACCTTATTGGTGGTGTTTTCTTAACTGCTGGCTTTGTGGCTATTGGTTGGAAATGGCTTAAAGGTATGCTGTTCGGCTAATGTTTATCACATTAGATACAGTGCTAATTGTCTCAGGACTTTTAGCACTTTACATACTTTTCGATGATTAAAATAAGGCGCTCCCATGCGATTACTGATATTTTTATTGGCGCTTACGAGCGCTTTTTTTGTTTCTGCTGAACCTGATATGGATGATCTGGTTTCACCTAAACAGGTTTCTACAGGTACTTGTGGTTTAGTTACTGATATTAATTCTATTATTAATGATTCAGATGGTGATTCATGCGTTGAATATATTACAGGCCTTCTCGAATCTGACCCATCTATTAAAAGAATAGATAATATTTGGCTTGATGGTGAAGCTGTTATGTTTTCTGGTAAAACATCATATGAAACCACTTTTCGCGTTGGTCTTTTTCGTGTTAACTCATCTACTCCAACATGCCCTCCAGATACAAACCCTAATCACATAATATCTGTAGGTGAGGGGGAATCACTTATGTGTGCAAAAGAATTAGCACCACAAGATTGCCCTGCTGGTTATCATAGTCTCGCAGTTTCAAAAGCTTTAGGTTCTAGTGACTGTATGCCTAAAGAATGTCCTCCCGCTGGCACTGGTGAGAATTTAGCATCTACACCAATGACGGGGGGCGTTCCTTTTTCTGGCGGTGGTATGTATTGTAATGATGGCTGTGCATATTCTGTTAATGCTGATCAAATTACCTCAGATAAATATGCTGTTGGTACTTCTCAAGGTGCGGCTTGTGGTGATAAGCCTTATGATAATAAAAAATTAGCTGATGAGGGTGATACAGGTGAATGCTCTGTTAGTTCTGGTGATGTTCCTTTACTTTCTTGCCCTAATGCAAATCCAACAACGCCTGAAAAAGACCCGCACAATAATGATGATTCGAAAACACCTGAAGATGAAACACCTGAAAAACCAAAAGAAACTTGTGCCGAGGGTGATGCCGCTTGTAATTTAAAAAACGTTGAAACTGAAATTGAAAACAGTACCAATAAACAGATCGATAATGATAATAAACTTCATAATAAAAAAATTGATGCAGATACAAAAAACACTAATGCTCTCTTAAATATTCTTGAAAGTATAGACACCTCAATTCTCTTGCAAACCCAGCAAGATGATAGGTTACATGCTGTAACTGTTTCAAAATTTAATGAACTTGTTGATGCTGTTAATGGTATCGAAACGGGTGGTTCTGGCGGTGGCGGTGGTGGTAACGGTTCTGGCACTGGTGACGATTGTGAGGGTGACCCATCCGACTGTGTTCCTATTGAGGGCTCTGAAATTCCAAGTGAAACTGTTAATTTAAATCAATACGCAGATAAATATGATGACTGGTTACCCAATGCTGAACTTCCATCTGAGAAATGTATTGTCATATCTACTGGCCGTTCCTTATGCCTTAGTTTTGAATCATTTATTTTACTATTTCAATCTATATCTGGCCTCATGGTCATTGCTGCATTGATGCACAGTGCCAGAATAATATCAGGAGCAATTTAACATGCCGTATTTAATACAAGCTTTTTTTGCAGGTTTAGCCGCCTTGTTACCCACGTTAGTCTCTAAAGTTTTAGTGGGTTTGGGTTTTGGTTATGTTACTTATGAGCTGGGCTCTTTTGGTATTGACTATATTTACCAGCAAATTGCATCTAATGCAGCGGGTTTACCTATTGAAATTATTGCCGTTTTAAAATACGCACAAACTGATGTGGCCTTTGGCATAATGCTTGGCTCTTATGCTGCCGCCTTAACAATTCGCGGTTTAACTAGTGCGGGCTCAGTTACTAAATTAGGTTTGAGGTCTGCACCATGATTTATTTACGAACGGGAGTGCCAGGTGCGGGAAAAACTTTAAATTCCTTAAAGGAAATTTGTAATGATCCCTCTGTAACTCAAAAAACTAAATTCTATAACAACATAAAAGCGTTCCTTTTAGATTTAGATTTCTGCAATAGTTTTCAAGGTTTCTTTTATGGCCAGTACTATCCATCAATACAAACTACCAATAAAGTAGGGCGTTATTCTAAAATCATTAAAGAAGTACACGCCCAAAATAGAATGATAGAAATAGGGGACGTTCCTTGGTTAGCGCCTAAATTCAAACTTTACGATGAACAAGCTGTAATTGATTTATTTGTAAAATGGTGTCGCAAGTGTTACCCAAAAGCCAACTTAAAAGGCTTAGATGTATTTCTGGAAGAATCAGACAATCCAACAATTGAATCTATTAAGCTTTTAAATTATCACTGGACGCATACCAACGACCCGACCGACTGGCCGAATTTACCTAATGGTTCAATAGCGCTTTTTGATGAGTGCCAAGACTATTTCCCGCCAATGGCCAATAGTGCAAAGCGCCCTTATTATTACACCCAATTCCAAAAACATAGGCATAGCGGTGTAGATATTCATCTAGTTACACAGCATTACACCTTTTTGGATAACGTCATTCAAAAATGTACTGGGATGCACGTTCATTATTTTAGACCTATGGGCGGGGCTGTTATCACTCGTTTTCAACGAGATAAACAATTTAGTACAGATTACTCTGGTGACTTAGAAAAATGTGCTACATCAACATTAAAGCGAGATACAAATTTTTATGGTGTTTATTGGTCGGCCGATGATCATACCGCTAAATTTAAACTACCACCTAAGGCGCTTTTGTTTTTACTTGCTATACCACTTTGTATTTATGTTTTTTATTCTTTGGTTGTTAGTCTTGGTTTGCTTGGCTCTGACGAACCTGAGCAAAAACCAGAATCTAAGACAGAAATTAAGGAAATTAAACAAGCTAAAAATGAATCGGTTAAAAAGGATCTAGATTTAACTTATAAACCTGAAAAATTTGAGCATCCTTTAAATGAGATTTGCCAAGATTATGAATATGGTGGCTATGAGCTTAAAAAGAAAAATGGCGTTGTTACTGTTGAACACTATATAAATTGTGTTACCGGTAAAGAGGTGGAGAAACAAAAAACCATTCTTAGCGGTGATGATGAAAACCCACAAGAGCGGCAAGAGAAATTTAACGAACCTGAGATAATTTTGTTAAGTTCTAACTACTTAGAAAAATTAGGTTATTACATTTATCTAAATGAGAATTTGCCAATCCTTAAATATTCAGGTAAAAATATATATTTAGCTCAATTCTAAAACCACAGTTAAATCAATCACTTAAGTCCGATATTATTCAGTATTGGACTTAACAAGCCTTTTTAATATCCCTTAAATTGATAGCCTATAATTTATATTATGTTAAATAGGGTAAATTAATACTTTAACAAGCTAACGGCACGGTGTTTATGCACGTTATTATCACTGTATCTGAGCCCTTTTCCCATAAAGATGTATTCAACTATAAAACTCACTACGCGCTATTTGCTTTGTTTAAACAATTAAGCTCATTAGTTAATTGTTGTAGCTGCTTAGTTTTTTCATTTAGCTTTTGCTGATACTTTTCAATTTTATCGAACTTGCCTTGTTGCTTAGCTTTATTTATATCAGCTTTATATTCTTCAATTTCGATACTGGTCTTATCTATTTTTTGTTGTAACTCTGTAATTAATCCTTCGTGGCTACAATGTGAATTTATACTCTTTAGTGCTTTATCAAGGCCCGCGACTTTGTGATCATTACCTTGTTGTTTTGCAATTAATAATTCTTGGTTAACTTCACAGGCTTTCTTTTCACAGCCGTTTAAATTCATACAATTGTTTTGAGCTAACACACTTGCTGAGCTTACTAATAACAGGCTTATTGCTATACCTCTTAAATATTTCATTTATAGTTTCTCATTCTGGATATTATGCTTATTTAATTACTATCTACAAAATACAGATAACAGCCCTTGTAGCTCGTCACTAATAACGTGTTGTTTTACAACATCTTGCATAGGAGTATTTGATACTTTGTTATTTAAAATACCCACCATTATAGCGGTTTCCCCAGCACATAATGCTTTTACACTTTGTACAGCCAGTCTAATTGCTAACATACGATCAGCCGCTGATGGATTACCACCTCGTTGTAAGTGCCCTAGTTTAGTTACACGTAAATCTATATTTGAATTTACAGCAGCTATTTTTTCACACACATGCTCAACACCAATTTCGTCGCCTTCAGACACTACCACGATAAATGCGTGTTCACTGTGATAATCGCTAATCTTTAGCAATAAATCATCAATGTCTTTATCATTTTCAGGAATTAATATTGAGTCGGCACCAGAAGTTAGCCCTGCATAAGTACCAATATATCCGGAATCACGCCCCATAACTTCAATAACAAACACCCTATTATGAGATTCTGCTGTATCTCTAATATTATCAATACATTGCATTGATGTGTTTACTGCCGTATCAAATCCTAAGGTGTAGTCTGTGCCTGCAATATCGTTATCTATGGTGCCGGGAATACCAATATAAGGGATATTGGTTATGTGTGATAACCATAAACAGCCTCTAAAAGAGCCATCGCCACCTATGACAATTAAGGCATCAACATTATTATGTTCAATTGTAGCTAAAGCTTGCTGTCTGCCTGTCTCAGTTCTAAACCTTTCACTACGTGCGGTTTTTAAAACGGTACCGCCCAAGTGCATACTTTGTTGCAGGTTTTTGCAATCAAGTGTCACTAAATCATTATCAATTAAACCCTCATATCCTTTTCGAACTCCTGACACTTTTATGCCTTGTTGTTGAGCGGTTTTTACGATGGCAAATAAAGCGGTGTTCATCCCTGGAGCATCACCTCCAGAGGTAAGCACGGCAATATGATTAATTGGTTGCATCGGTTCACGTCCTTAAAGCAAGCTATACATTAAAATGATAATAGCTGTTTATTGTTAGGCAGTGTTAACTAAGTGCAGTAAAGTTGATCTAGTTATGTGTTATTAAACAATATTTTTCATAACAATAGAGGGAAGTACTTATATTGGCATGCTAACTTGATGTCAACATGCCGTGGTTAGGTATTAATGTAGAGCAGCAGTAAATGGTATATTTTTACAAATTTCTGCTTCTATTATTAATAACTCTTCTAAACGATCATCAACTTCTTGTTTATCAAAGTATTCGTAAGCAAGTTCAACAAATAGGTTTTTATGTTTTTCTTCAGACTTGGCTATCGCAACATAAAAATCTTTTTCTTTTCCTTCTGGTAAGGCTTCGGCAACTAAAGAAAAACGTTCGTGTCCCCTCGCCTCAATTACACCGCCAACGAGTAGCCTATCCATTAAAAATCCATCGCGTCCATGTCTAAAGTGTGCGCGAATTTGTTTAATGTAAGGGTCTTTTTTATCGTCACCTAAATTAGTATCACGCTCAATGAGTAATTTCAGCACTTGCTTGAAATGAATTAACTCTTCTAAGGCTAAGTCAGTCATGGCTTTAACTAATTTACGCTTATCAGGGTAATGTGAAAGCATAGACATAGCCATGCCCGATGCTTTTTTTTCAGCAGCAGCGTGGTCTTGTAAAAAAGTTTCAAAGTCGGCTAAAACAACTTCGGTCCATTCAAATGGCGTGTGGTATTTTAATTCAAACATATGGATACAACTTATAAAATAATGCGTGGATTTTAGCGTATTTAAAAATAAAAATCTTTGCTCGCGGTTTAAATTTGTCTCTCATAAGGTAAAAATTTATCTATCCGCCCTTTCGCGGTCGACTCAATTTTTAATGGATGTTTTATATCATTCCACGCGGTGACCTTACCCCCCATATTCATTTTTTCAAAGCCATTTAACTCAGAGGTAATACTTAAAAAATCACAAAGCTGACTAAAACTGTTAGGGTTGGCAATATCTATCGCTAAAAAATCATGTTCTCGATTACTAAAATAAGCCTTAGCATTATTAATGTGTACGTTATAACAATCAGTTAAATACTGATCGTTATTTATATTCTCTAGTGAAAAGTCTTTAAATGTATTTAAATAACAGCGCTTTAAATGAATGTTAAAGCCACCATCTGTACGGATTAAATTAGTGTGCATTCGCTGTAAAAGCTGTCTTATTGATGGTATCCATGTAGTAAGCTCTCGCTCTAAATATATAAATTTTGCGCCAGGATAGTATTTATCTAATACTTTAAAATCGTTAAATATGGGGGTGTCTGCAATTGCGACCGCATTATCAAAACAGGCGGTAGTGTATGCAGTATGAGCAGTTGGTATACCAAAATGTAAAAATGCATTACATACACTGGTGGTACCGGTTCGCGGTAAGCCAATAATAAATATTTTTTGTTTCATGGGGTTTTACATGTCTTTTTCTGAAAACCAAAGTGAAGTATTATCAAGTGGTGTTAGTAAGGGTAAGTTTTTGTTTTCTAATCTAATAATAATCTTATTTTTGATATCTGCATGCTCAATGGCACTGCGATGATACGCATTAAATAAGCGGTCAAACTCGCCATTTTTACGCATGACCGCTAAGCCATTTTCAACTGCATAGGCCAACTCGGGCGTATCTTTACTAAAAAAGAAGTAAATTGCACTTGGGTATTGCAGTATTAACTGAGGAAGAGTTGTAAGTTTTGCATCACCTTTAAAGGTATTTAGCTCCGTTTCAACTTCAAGCAACGATCGAGGGAATACATCTCCTCTGCCTTTTATTAACATATTAAATAATGAGCTGTATTCAATTGATGTTGATACCGTTAATCCACTATCTAATAAAACTTGAGTATCTGGCCAGTCGTGACCTTGAATAAAGTGGATACCTTTAAAGTCATCAATTTTTTTTAGGCTTGATAATTGTTTTTGTTTATTCTGTGTAGTGACAAGTAAACGCCACCCGTATAAACCTTTAAAAATAGGCACTCTTACGGGCAATAGCTCTTTTTCTCGCTGCTGTGAAGTCATGGTCCATGCAACGTTGACTTCATCATTATGTATAATTTGTTTTAATGAGCGGCTTTGAGGCATAGAAATACTCGATGCTTTTAATGTATATTTTGCGCCGCTGTATTGTAAGGCCGTTCTCAATAAAACTAACGGATAAAGAATTTCATCTTCACCCACTCGCATCGTTTTAGGATAAACATAATTTAAACCATCAATACTTTGATTGCTATTGTCATTTTCTATTGCCCCTACAAATGACGCCAACGAAGTGGCAAAACATAAGCTTATAAAAACAATAGCGAATCGCATCTTTATTTATCGACTTAACAATAAAATTAAGGAACTTACAAAAAGAATAGCAAATGTCATCATCATACTTAATACACGTGCTTTCAAATTGTTAGTACTAATAGCAGAGCCATGAAGCGCACGGCTAATAAATAACAAACCACCGAGTGCATGCACATAGTGACTCGCTAACCCTTGATACTCTAATAAGAACAGTAAAATTAGGCTAATTGGCACGTACTCAATAAAGTTACCGTGAGCCCGAGTTGCACGCTCAAGTGCAGGATGACTCCCATTACCAAGTGAAATGCCTTCAGCCTTGCGTATTTTTACAACATTAATACTCAAGTAAATATAATATAGTGCCAGTAAAGCGGCATAACTTGATATGATCACAGTATTTTCCATTTAATTTTTAAGCAATAATAACACATAACTAAAGCAGTAAAATCACCATTTGTGGTAGAGTGATTTATGAGT
>NZ_BADW01000046.1:0-3465 GCF_000241165.1 Pseudoalteromonas sp. BSi20439 | reverse complement strand
GAATGTTATTTCTTTTGGTAAATAATACCGGGGTTACAGCGCACCATATCAAAGTCCGTACTTAAGCCAGACATAGACTCCGACGCACCTAAAAACAAATACCCTTTAGGGTTAAGTGCTTGAGAAAATTGTGCAATTATTTTAGCTTTCACTTCAGGTGAAAAATAAATTAAAACATTACGGCAAAATATAATATCGAATTTACCCATCAAGGCGTACGAGTCGAGTAAATTTAAATGCCGAAAGCTCACTTGTTTTTTTAATGAGTCAACCACTTGTGCCATACCATTGCCGCTGTCTTTAAAGAACTTCTTACGGCGTTCAGCAGAGAGTCCGCGAGCCAATGCCAATGCGTCATATTCAGCGTGTTTACACATATCCAGCATGGTATTTGATATATCTGTACCAATTATTTGTGCACCCATTTTTAAAACACCAGGGCTGCTGGATTGAAACTCAGCCACCGACATAGCAATTGAATAGGGTTCTTGGCCTGAAGAGCTCGCAGCAGACCATATTTTTAACGGTCTATTCAACGCTTTAAATTCAGGGAATAATCTGGTTTTAAGCAATTCAAACGGATATTGATCTCTAAACCACAATGTTTCATTGGTTGTCATCGCATCAACAACGGCAGCACGTAACTGGCGCTCATGCACACCTAGCGTTTTAGTTACCAGTTCAGATAACGAATCAACATTAAATCGCGTCATTAATGGCGCCAAACGGCTTTTAACCAAATACTGCTTATTTTCACCTAAAACAATACCGCACTGTTGTTCTAAAAATAAGCGAAATTGATCGTATTCTTTTTGCTGCAAATCTTTATTAGTCAAATCAATAACACCTGTGTTTATTAATCACAATGAACCCACTTATTAACGGCTGTAGCAAGCTCGTCTGGGTTAAATTTTGCAATAAAATCGTCAGCACCTACTTTTTCAATCATTGCTTGATTGAAAACACCGCTTAAAGATGTATGTAAAATAACATGAAGTGGTGCAAGTTTAGGATCGGCTTTAATCTCTGCAGTGAGTGTATAGCCATCCATTTCTGGCATTTCTACATCAGAAATTAATAACCCTACACGCTCTGTAATATCATTAACGCAATCAAGCTCTGCAATTTCTTTTAGTCTTCTTAGAGCTTCTTTACCATTTTTAGCAAGCTCAGTAGTAACACCTAAAGGCTCTAGCGCTCGTTTAACCTGATTTCGTGCCACGGCCGAATCATCGGCAATAAATACAATTCTTTCACCTAGGTCTTTTTGTATATTTCCTTGAGCAGCAACATCATCACTCACGGTAGTATTCACTGGGCAAATTTCGTTTAAGATTTTTTCTACGTCAAGTATTTCTACCAGTTCATTTTCAATTTCAGTGACGGCTGTTAAATAAGAATAGCGACCCGCACCTGATGGCGGTGGCATTATTTTTTCCCAGTTCATATTAACAATTCGCTCAACACCACCAACTAAAAAGCCCTGCACTGTGCGGTTATATTCTGCAATGATAATAAAGCCATCCTCTATGCTTTTTATAGGTCGCCCGCCAACAGCCATAGATAAATCAATCACAGAAATAGTTTGGCCTCGAATATGCGCTACACCACGAATATAAGCGTTAGATTTTGGCATGCTCGTTAATGGAGGACATTGAAGAACTTCTCTCACCTTAAACACATTAATGCCGAAGCGCTGACGCCCGTTAAGCTTAAATAACAATAATTCCAAGCGGTTTTGCCCAACCAACTGAGTACGCTGGTTTACTGAGTCTAAAATACCGGCCATTTAAATCTCCTAAGAAAACAAATATAAGGAACGATAATTGCTTTCAATTAATAAAGCGTCATAACACAACGGGGGCGTCTAAATTCTGACGCAAAATATTTATACCCTGTTTGCAACCATAAGCATAGTCGAAACATTATGAGTTTGTTAAAAAAAACCAGAAGATACAGTGTTTTTTATTTTCTTGCTAGCCTCTGCTTCACTTTGCCACTAAAGGCTCAAGTATTTAGCAAAGAATCGCTTCAAGAAATGGCTGTATCTTATGTTGCTCAAAAAGCAGTAACTACAAATGATAACAAAATACAGTTTAGCGCATTACCGTTAGATAGCCGCATACCCGATCGCCATTGTAACTCTGAGCCAGAGTTAGTAACGCCAAGCGAGCCCCCTTTTAATCGTCAAGTCACCATTCAAATAAAATGTAACGATAGTGACAACTGGGCACAATACGTTCATGTCAGAATCACTGAATCAGCACCTGTTGTTGTTGCAACTACTAATTTAGCACGAGGTGAAGTAATTACTCCATCCCATTTAAGTATTGATATGCGCCCTGCGCACTTTATACGTGTTCAGTACCTTGATGATCCTGCGCTACTTATTGGTAGTCGCAGTAAACGTAATATTCGTGAAGGTATGCCTGTGCTGCTCAATCAAATTTGTATGGTTTGCAAAGGCGACTCTGTCAACATTTTTGCTAATATTAAAGGGTTAAGAGTAAAAACGACGGGTGTTGCATTAGAGGATGGAACCTTAGGTGAACAAGTACGGGTAGAAAACAAAAAACAGGTAAAGTTTTAAATGCACGAGTAGATGGTGTAGAGTCTGTGCAAGTAAATATTTAATGTGAATTTATGCTAAAGTATCTTTAGTAAATGCCGATATATAGGCATCAGTTGGGTAATAAACGGGTTTTTATCATGGTCGGTCAAGTAAATAAATCAAATCAACAGTCTGGTGTTTTAACGAACACTCAACAGCAAAAAGTTGATTTAAAAAGAGATAATGCAAATACACAGGCTGCACAAACGCCTTCACCTAAAGCTGCAAGTGACTCGGTGAGCTTAACACCGCAAGCCAAGCAACTAAAATCTTTGCAAGAAAAAGCAGAGCAGTCTTCAGGTTTTGACAGTAATAAAGTTGCTGAACTTAAAAAAGCCATTACCGAAGGCAAGTATCAAATAGATAGTGAGAAACTTGCCAAAAACTTAGCAGATTTCGAGTTTAATGTTTATGGCTGATCACAATAGTTTAATTACGATTAAACTAAACGAACAAATTAATTGTTTAACAACCTTGAGTGAGCTTCTTACTCAAGAGCTTAATGCTATTGCTTCTCGTCGAGGCGAAGGTTTAAAAGAAATTGCCCAACAAAAAATGTCTTTTTTAACCAGTATAAGCACCCTAGATAAAGAACTAAGTAAACTGATTGCCAGTAATGATCAGCAAACAGATGAAAACGCTGACTTAATAAAGCTGACCAGAACTAAGCTTGAGCAATGTCAAAAACAAAATGAAGTTAACGCTCACGCAGCACATCAGGCACAGTTAAGTGTAAAACAGTTGAAAGGTATTTTAATTGGTGCGCCATCATCGATGACCTACGACCAAGCTGGCAGCGTTGTAAATACTGATAACAGTATTGTACGTAACCTAAAAGCCTAAATTATTACCCA